>JAADGM010000139.1 GCA_013152375.1 FCB group bacterium
CGACAGCCAGCAGCATTCTGGATATCGCCCAGAGCGGTTACCAGGCCCAGATGTCAATTCTGCAGACGATCAAGGCCAAGGTCACACAGGCGGCAGATGCATCTACGGATGGTAACCCGCGGACGGCAATTTCCTCTCAGGTAACGGAACTGCTTAAAGAACTTGATGATATAGCAAATCAGACCAAATGGAATAATTCGGAAATATTTTATTCATCCGCTACAGAAATGAAATTCCACGTCGGGGCAGATTCCGGTGACACTTTTACCGTCACCTTTGATCAATCTAATTCGGCAAATGTAGGTAACAGTGGCACGGATCTCAGTGTAATTGATTTATCCAATGCTGATTCTGCCAGTGATGCTATGCAGACTGTGGATAACGCCATCCAGAGTCTGGCAAAATCTATTCAAAGCATAGGCGATAAACAAGCCCGGCTGGCCTCAAAAGAGGAAATGCTGGCCAGTAATGCCCAGAATACAGAAGCCATCCGCAGTTCCATTGAAGATGCAGACTTCGCCAGAGAACAGATGGAGGTGATGAAGTTGCAGATCCTGCAGCAGACTTCAATAACGGCCCTCACCCAGGCGAACGCTGCACCTCAATCAGTTTTGTCCTTATTTCGTTAATTGAGAAGTAGCTGGAATTGAAACGGAGTAATTTCCAAATGAAGTGTACTACTAACAAGAAACGAGGATATGAAGATGAATTCAGGAATCATGTGCATCAAAGAAGTATCTTCCTACTTAAATATCCAGGAACAGACAGTTTACCGGTTAGTGCAGAAAGGAAAGATACCAGCTATTAAGATTGGTGGTCAATGGAAAGTCAAAAAACAGCATCTGGATAAAATGTTTGAGGAACTGTTAAATGAAAAACTGAAATCGATAACCACCTGAACCTTGAGCTGAAAAGACAAGATGCCCGGCACGTGCCGGGCATCTTGATTTATACTCTATTCAGCATCACACTCCTAAAATAAAACCATTTTAAAATCCGGTCTGATGAACTTCGGAATAGTCATTTTTATCGGATTTTATAGATTTTCTCAGATGATATCATTTTGTTGCTCAATTTTTTTTAAGCAATTAAATCAGATGCCACAAAATAAAGTTAACCAACGGGTCACCGAAAAATACAGTAGAAGTTAAATAGGTTGATTTTTGATCGGAGCGGTTTCAAAAATTGACTGATCAGGTTTAACCGCTGTATGGGCATGGAAGCCCATGATGAAACATGGAGGTAATTATGGCTAGTGATTTAATGAGAATAGGAGCAAATATCCAGGCGATGCGGTCGTTGAGTTCTCTCATGAAGACCAATGAAGCGATCGGGAATCATCAGTACAGATTGTCCACTGGGAAGCGTATAAATTCTGCACAGGATGATACTGCCGGATATTCAATTGCAAAGGAACTGCAGTCCAGGGTAAGCGGACTGAAACAGGCCAATTCAAATGTGGGCAATGCCAAGAGCATTCTGGCGATCGCCGAGGGCGGATATCAGGCCCAGATGTCCATCCTGCAATCAATAAAGGATAAAGTCGTTCAGGCGGCAGATGATGCACTTGATTCTGATCAGAGGACTTCAATAACCAATCAGGTCACAGCCCTGCTGCACGAATTGGATGATGTGAGTACCCAGACCAAATGGAATGGCAGTACGCTTTTCACCACGACGACAAAGACGTTTCATGTCGGCGGTGACGCAGGCGACACCCTGACGGTCACGCTGGATACTTCAACTTCTGCTGCAGTAGGTGATAACAATACGAACCTGAGCAGTATCAGTCTTGCATCGGCTGCAAGCGCTGCAGCAGCAATAACATCTGTGGATAATGCAATCACCAGTTTGTCGGAATCAATCCAGACGGTTGGTGATTATCAGGCGCGTCTCTCCAGCAAGGAGAATACACTCGCTATCAGCATTACGAATACAGAAGCCGTGCGCAGCACGATTGAGGATGCCGACTTTGCCCGAGAGCAAATGCAGGTTATGAAGCTGCAGATCATCCAGCAGACGGCCCTTTCATCCTTCGCTCAGGCGAACGCGGCACCCCAGACCGTCCTGACTCTTTTCAGGTAAAAAACGGTTGATTTGACCGGTGTGCAGATCTTGATTCGAAAAATGCAATCTGAAGTTTGAACCCCTAAAAAAGTGATGACACATAAGCATTGCAAAATCTGAAAACCTCAACCTGATACAAGACGAATCGGTCTGTGTACCCTGTGAGAAAGCCCCCGACATCGGGGGCTTTCGCTATATTGTTCTTATTTTTAAGTCATAAACCAGCTTGGACATTTTCGACTCTCGGTGATTAAATACACCGAATTCCGGACAGTCAATCGGGAACTTTGGGCCTGCTTCCGGGGTGCGTTTTATTAAATTTTATGCAGGAGCGTTATTTTTTACCGGAAATATACAATTTTATATAATGTTAAGTTAATTCTCCTGAATATTTTTTTAAGTAAATATTAATAATCATTTAAAATAAAGTCAGTCCGTCTGGAGCCGACATTGTGATTAGAAGTTGGTTAATTTTTGATCAAGGCGGTTTCAGAAATTGACTGAAAAAATCAACCGCTGCATGGGCATGGAAGCCCATGACGACACATGGAGGTAATTATGGCTAGCGATTTATTAAGAATCGGAGCAAATATTCAGGCAATGCAATCATTGAGTTCGCTCATGAAAACCAATGAGGCCATTGGGAATCATCAGTACAGATTGTCCACAGGAAAGCGGATCAATTCTGCACAGGATGACACCGCCGGATATTCAATTGCGAAGGAACTGCAGTCCAGGGTAAGCGGACTGAAGCAGGCCAATTCAAATGTGGGCAATGCCAAGAGCATTCTGGCAATTGCCGAAGGGGGCTATCAGGCTCAGATGTCGATTCTGCAGTCCATCAAAGATAAAGTTGTTCAGGCGGCAGACGACGCCCTTGATTCCGATCAAAGGACTTCGATCACCAATCAGGTCACGGCCCTGCTGCACGAATTGGATGATGTGAGCAGCCAGACCAAATGGAATGGCAGTACTCTGTTTACGACGACAGCGAAGACCTTCCACGTTGGAGGAGATGCCGGTGACACGCTGACGGTAACTCTGGATACTTCGACATCAGCAGCCGTAGGTGATAACGATACTGCGCTTAACAACCTGTCGTTGTCTTCGGCAGCAAGTGCAGCCGCTGCGATCACGTCAGTTGACAATGCGATCACCAGTCTTTCTGAATCGATTCAGACGGTTGGTGATTATCAGGCGCGTCTCTCCAGCAAGGAGAATACACTCGCCATCAGCATTACCAACACAGAAGCTGTGCGGAGTACCATTGAAGATGCCGATTTCGCCCGGGAACAGATGCAGGTCATGAAGCTGCAGATCATTCAACAGACGGCGCTTTCATCCTTCGCTCAAGCGAATGCCGCACCACAAACCGTTTTATCTCTCTTCAGATAATCAGAGATAAGTTAATCAGTGTACAGACTGCTGAGGCGAACCCTTCAACCTGAATCTGAATTCGACTATGACAGTGATTTAAGCTGATACTGCGACGACTGAAGAGCATACAACCTGATACGATACGAAAAGTCTGTATGACCTGTGAGAAAGCCCCCGCCTTGGGGGCTTTCATTTTTATTGGGAATTGTGCCGGCTATTCAGATCTTTGTGCGATATGACTCTTTTTAGACATCGGTATGATCTGGGGGGCGCTTAACAGGAATATCCTGGATAAACTTCTGATTTCAATCGTTTTTTGCAGTTGAATCGTCTGATTAGACGAGTCCTGTCTGACAGGCCGGGGTATATCACTGAATCACTGAACAGGACCCTGCTAGGGTTATCTAAATTTGTCGCGTTATAGGGTATTAATTCACCCCTCAGATGAGACCGATATGTCTTTTTTATTGAAAATTCTACTTTAGTGCAGATTGTTACCGGATTGGAACCAAATTAACTGTTTCTTCCTGAAATTTCCTGATTGTTTTATTAAGCATATATTAATAATCATTTAAAATAAAGTCACCCGGTACTGAAGCCGACAATTGTAGTTAGAAGTTAAAGTTAATTTTTGATCAAGGCGGTTTCAAAGGTTGACTGGGAAAATATAACCGCTGCGTGGGCAAGGAAGCCCATGATGACACATGGAGGTAATTATGGCTAGCGATTTATTGAGAATCGGAGCAAATATTCAGGCGATGCGGTCGTTGAGTTCTCTCATGAAGACCAATGAAGCGATCGGAAATCACCAGTATAGATTGTCCACGGGAAAACGGATCAATTCTGCACAGGATGACACTGCCGGATATTCAATTGCAAAGGAACTGCAGTCCAGGGTAAGCGGACTGAAACAGGCCAATTCAAATGTGGGCAATGCCAAGAGCATACTGGCAATTGCCGAGGGAGGCTATCAGGCTCAGATGTCAATTCTGCAGTCCATCAAGGATAAAGTTGTTCAGGCTGCTGACGATGCCCTTGATTCGGGTCAAAGGACTTCAATCACCAATCAGGTCACGGCCCTGCTGCACGAACTGGATGATGTGAGCAGTCAGACCAAATGGAATGGCAGCACTCTGTTTACGGCGTCCGCTAAGACCTTTCACGTGGGTGGAGATGCAGGTGATACCCTGGCAGTAACCCTGGATACGTCAACCTCAGCTGCTGTAGGAGATAACAATACTGACTTGAGCGGGATCAGTCTTGCTTCAGCTGCAAGCGCTTCAGCTGCGATAACGTCTGTGGACAGTGCCATCACCAGTTTGTCGGAATCGATTCAGACAGTTGGTGATTATCAGGCACGTCTGTCGAGTAAAGAGAATACATTGTCCATCAGCATCACAAATACAGAGGCTGTGCGAAGTACCATTGAAGACGCAGACTTTGCCCGTGAACAAATGCAGGTAATGAAACTGCAGATCATTCAGCAGACTGCTCTTTCATCCTTCGCTCAGGCGAATGCGGCACCACAGACCGTCTTATCTCTTTTCAGATAGCAGCGTATGGTAAACCGTAGCAGCAGTGGTCTGAAGAACTGAAACCTGGTTTGGCCTTTGATCCAAAGCAGATCTCAAGAAGAATAGCTGACGAACAGAAAGCCCCCTGAACAAGGGGGCTTTCCGGTTCCAGGAGGTAAAGCATAGTAAAAACTTACATTATTAGATTTGTTTGTAATATCCATGAGAAAAAACAAAATGTAAACCAAAGCAATCACGCAAGAACAATGGTTCGTTTTTGCAGTCATCATACCGGATAAGAAGGTTTGAACGAATTATCAGAATTCCGGGATTACTTGTCATGACTTACTCAGGGCTCAATCCGCGAGACAACTCACCCAATAAGACGGCAGTGCCAACCCAGGCTATACAATTTTATTGAATATTCTCAAATTTTATTGATTACTATTAAATAGAATGAAATTATATTAATTTTTAATGATTTATAATTTATGTACGGCTATCATTCCTAATAATTCTTCATTAAATCAAGATACTGCTGATTACACCGATATTTTCATCAGAAGTTAAATTCTATACAGGCGTCAATACATGACATCAAATTGGCGGGATTAAAACCAGTAGGGGCAGGGAAGCCCGATAACTACAAGGAGGTAAGAAATGGCAAACGGTTTGTTCAGGGTTGCTGCGAATATTCAATCGCTGAGAGCCTTGCAATCTTTGGTACAGGTCAACGCCCGGTTAGCGAAACATCAGTACCGGCTCTCAACGGGAAAAAGAATCAACTCGGCAGAGGATGACAGTGCTGGATATGCTTTAGCCAAAGAACTGCAGGCCAGAACATCCGGACTTAAGCAGGCACTTAGAAATGTGGGCAATGCGAAAAACATTATTGCAATCGGCGAAGGCGGCTACGAGGCTCAGATGGAAATTCTTCAAACCATCAAGGATAAAGTCGTGCAGGCTGCGGATGACTCAATGGATTCCGGAAATCGGACGGCGATTGGAGATACAGTCAATCAGATGCTCAAAGAGCTTGATGATATACGAGATCAGACAAAGTGGAATGGAAACTCGATCCTTAGCAGCGGGCACAACAACTTTACGTTCCAGGTAGGTGCCGGTGCAGGGGCATCTCTGGCGGTTTCGTTTGATGTTTCAGCTTCAAATTCAGTAGGCAGCGACGGAGTGGACTTGAGTTCCATCTCACTGGCATCAGCTGCCAGCGCTTCTGCAGCGATGACGTCGGTGGATAATGCAATTACAAGTCTGTCGAAATCTATGCAGGAACTGGGTAATTATCAAATGAGATTGTCCAGTAAAGAAAATATGCTCTCGGTTAGTATAGCAAATACCGAATCAATTAGAAGCAATATAGAAGATGCAGATTTTGCAGAGGAGCAGATGGAAGTCTTGAAACTCCAGATCCTCCAGCAGACGGCGCTATCCATGTTTACACAGGCGAATGCCTCTGCCCAAGCAGTGCTTGCGCTGTTTCAATAAACATGAGAATTAGTAATTAACTTGAAATAATGGAAATTAATACAGAAAGGAAACGGACGATGATGAGTAGCAATATTTTGGGTATCAAAGAAGTATCAGCCTATTTGCATATCAAAGAGCAGACAGTTTACCGGCTTGTTCAGCAGGGGAAAATACCTGCTCTCAAAATCGGCGGGCAATGGAAGGTCAAGGGCGAACATTTAGACAGGATGTTTGATGAGATTCTCAATGAAAAGCTCCAGGAGTTAAAAGCGCAATAAGTTGTGAGGGCTGCTGCCGGCCGGGGGCGCTGCCTGGAGTTGATATTGGAAATTCTTTCAGGCCAGACAGCAACCTCCCCCTGATGAGCTGAAGCAACTGTGTGCATAGGACGATAAATATGTAATGGACCAGTTGGAATTATATGTGTGCAACCAAATTTTTCATTGGTAAAAATTAGTGGATTATCACAAATAATGGTAAAAATTCATTATTTATTTTTAGAGTTCTTGCACAAACCGTTCTGTTTTGATGCCTAGCTCAACACAACCTGGAAACCGTCGATTTTATAAAGAGAAGCAGTAAAGTCGGTTTTTAAAATTACGGTGGTATTAAAAACTGACAGAAGGAGGTTAACCACCGTTACAGGCATGGATGCCTTAAAATAGACATGGAGGTAAGTATGGCAAACGATTTAATGAGAATCGGAGCTAACATCCAGGCGATGAGATCCTTATCGTCCCTGATGAAACTGAATGAGAGCATATCAAATCATCAGTTCAGGTTGTCAACCGGGAAAAGGATAAACTCAGCTCAGGATGACACGGCCGGATATTCAATTGCCAAAGAACTGCAGTCCCGCGTCAGTGGGTTGCAGCAAGCCTATTCGAATGTCGGTAACGCCAAAAGCATTCTTTCAATCGCTGAAGGCGGATACCAGGCACAGATGTCAATTCTCCAATCGGTAAAAGATAAGGTGGTGCAGGCATCTGATGATGCCCTTGACTCAGATCAGAGAACGGCTATTTCCAATCAGGTGAATGCACTGCTGGCGGAACTTGACGATGTCAGTTCACAGACCAAATGGAATGGTTCAAGTCTGTTTGGGTCAAGTTATACCTTCCACGTTGGTGCTGATGCCGGTGACACCCTCTCGGTCTCACTGGATTCATCGGTTTCCAATACGGTGGGAAATGACACCATCAATGTGAGTTCGATATCGTTAAGTAGTGCTGCAAGTGCTGCGGCGGCAATCACAACCGTAGATAATGCGATCACCAGTCTTGCCGAATCCATACAGGAAGTCGGTGATTATCAGGCACGGTTGTCGAGCAAGGAGAATACATTATCAATCAGCATAACCAACACGGAAGCAGTACGAAGTACAATTGAAGATGCGGACTTCGCTCGTGAGCAAATGGAGGTCATGAAACTGCAGATCATTCAGCAGACTGCGCTTTCTTCCTTTGCCCAGGCAAATGCGGCCCCGCAAACGGTGTTATCGCTGTTCAGATAATGTGGGAAAAATAAGGTCGAGGTGGGAAGGAATTTCCCACCTCATCACCCCTTATCTCATGATTCAGGCAGATCATAAAGTAAAGTTATATTGGCACGGAATTTGACAATCTTTAAGGAGTAACGATTAAATGTACGGAAATTCTACACAGAGAAGAAACAACGTGGACCCATATCTAACCCAGAAAGTAATGTCGGCAAGTCCCGAACAGTTGATCGCCTATATTTATGATGCGGCGATTACCGGCTGTGCCCGGGAGGACCGAAGCCGGGCAATGCGAGCCGTACAGGAGTTGATTAATGCCCTGAATTTTGATAATATCGAGATTGCCCGGAATTTCCTGAATCTTTACCGCTACATTCTTGACCAAATTGGCAAGGGTGAATTCAACGAAGCCAAGCAGCTGTTAACTGAGTTTAAAAGCATCTGGACACAAGCAATGAAAGTCCAATGAAAGGACCCCCATGGCCATAGATCTTACTTCCATATATAGCAACCAGAATTCAATAGAATATCTCGTTCAGCAATATATGCAAATTGAATCAAGGCCGAGAAATAAGTTAGCCCGGCAGAGGGACTTGCTGAATTCAAAATCACAGGTTTTGAGTGAACTCGATTCAAAACTCTCGGCCCTGAAAACCAAGGTTGACAGACTCACAGATCCGATAACAAACTATTTTGCCACAAAGCTGGCGACGGGAAGTAACTCGGATCTTTTTACCGTTACGGCCGCCACATCCACAAATCTGGGGAACCATTCACTTTCAGTCGAAAGACTTGCAACTTCCGATACCAGAGTATCACAACAATATACTGATACAGGTACTTTGCTTGCTTCCGCTTTCTCAACTGATCAGACATTTTCAATTGAAGTTGCACACCCCACTGATGCCGATGCTGCCAACCGGGTTTCCATTTCCGTTACGATTAACGCTGCTGATTTTAGCGGTAATGATGATAACACTGTACTCGATGCCATCAGAGATGCCATCAATACGGCGATGTCTGACGCAGTAGCTGCGGGCACAATCGATAATGATGAAGTTGCTCACGCTTCGGTTATCTCCGAACAAAACGGCAAATCCAGGCTGGTATTGCGAGCTAATCAGTCTGGTTATACCAATCGTCTCGATTTTTCTAACAGTACGCTCCTGCAAACACTGGAGATCTCATCTGCGTCACAATCCACCGGTACAGCCGGAGGGTATATCACAGTGGTTGGGACAGACGAGACGACCAGTATGCTAAACTCAAAGTTTAATATTGATGGTCTCGACTTTTATCGTGATACAAACAACATAACGGACGCAATCGATGGATTGACCATCCATCTGCTGGACACTTTTGCTACAACAGAGACCATCACCATTACACCCGATACAGAGGCTGTCAAATCTGAAATTCAGGGATTTCTGGATGCTTACAATGACGTCATCAGTAATTTGAAAACCAATGCTCAAATCAACCCTGACACTTATGAACGGGGTGTCCTGGCCGATGATATTGTCTATCGGGGTATCGCCTCATCTCTGCGGGATATCATCAGCAGTGAAGTGGATATAACATCATCAGCACTTTATAAACACTTGTATAAAATCGGTATTGAAGCAGACAGCAGTGGTAAATTATCCTTCACCAGCACAGACGATTTCACCACAGCCCTTGAAACCAACAGTCAATATGTATCCGATATTTTTAACGCGACGGATGGCTCCAGCTCGACGACCGACGGTATCGCAGTTGCCATAAAAGATTTTATCGATGGATTCGTGGCCGTTGGAGGAACCATTGATTCGAGTAAAGATAATCTGGATGCGAATATCAGGAATCTCGATGACCGCATCAGTTCAATGGACGATCTGTTGAGTCTCCGGGAAAACCAGCTGCGGTCTCAATTTTCAGAAATGCAGGCAATGATGGCCAAACTGGCAAATCAGATGTCATTTTTCGGTAGGTTCAGCACCCAATACTAGGAGAAATAATGGAAACAATAAACCCAATAACGACTAACTTTGTGCCACCGGTAAGCAAGACCGTTGCCTCCGTTCTCCAGCAAGAACCCATCGGCCGGGTGGAAAAAACGATAACGGTCGAGAAACAGCAAACTGATGTACAGAATGAGAAGACAAATAAAGAGGAAGTTGACTTTGCCAAACTTGCCAGTAAAGTCAGCACCTATGTGGAATCATTCTCTACGAAGGTTTCCTTCTCAATTGATGAGAGAACCGATAAACCCGTCATCAGAGTAACGGACAAGGAGACCGGTGAACTGATCAGACAGATTCCCGAACAGGAAATGTTGGATCTGCTCTCCAAACTTGAATATATCGCCGGCCTGATCTATCACAAACAGGCATAAGACAAGATGGTAAATTCAACAGCACAGATCCGTAAAGAACCGGGCTCGGCGGCATCCGGAAGGGTGGATTATGAGATTATTTCCCGGGCATTCGAAGAAACAAAAAATGTATGGGGGCAAGGCACACCCACCGCAGAGGATATTCGTAAACTCCTGGACAAAAGAGAAAACTGGATTGAAATCCTGAAAAAAACTGAAAAATCCAGGCAGGAGACTCGTCAGACGAGAGAACGTAGTGACCGGACTGAATTTTATAATGTCAAAATAAAAGAGATCCTGAAAAAAATGACGGCTATTGATGAAAGCATCATGGCTTATTTTAACACGCTGAAGTCAGAAAAGATTAAAGAAATCTCAAAAATTACCGATATACAGAATAGACGCAGACAAAAACGTCTGATTTTTGAACAAAATGAAGAGCGGAGAATTGTTGACATACAACAGGAATAATCTGAATGACACCAATTAAAATAGTTAACGGATTATCGCAGGAAATCAAGCGACTGAATTCGAAGGATCACCTCAAAGGGGTGAACTCAGTCCACAAAGGCACAAGTAAAAAGTCTGATGCCTCAAAAGCAGGTAATTCCGGAAAAGATAGCGTGATAATTTCAACCACTGCCAAGGTCCTGCTGGAAGAAAAAGCGCTGGCTGCCAGATTTTCTGCACAAATGAGTAACGTTTCTACCGCTGACGAGGAGCAACTGGAAGATATTAAAGGAAGGGTCCAATCAGGTTACTATTTCAGACCTGAGATTGATGATGAAGTTGCTGAATCTATGTCCTCCTCAGTCAATCCGCCCGCCACAGCGGAAGTAAAACTGCAGCAGAATAATCCACCTGATGTTGAACCGATGGCTGCTTCCCTGGATGATATCAGACTGAAGATTAAAAACAATGCGTATAATTCCGGTGCAGTAATTGATGCAATCGTCAAGGGGCTCTTAGGGGAAGAATAAAACATACCCCAGGCGTTCGACAGATTATTCCGTTAACAGACTCGAAACAGGGGTATTCCCCTTTTTTTATTTCTGAAAATCACATCAGGGCTGAGGCAGTTATTTCGGCATCAGGGTAAACTAATCCGCCGCCCCGCCCCTCCATTTCTGTCGATAGAGATTTGCGATGGCCTCCAGAAGCTGGGACGAATTAAACGGTTTCTGCAGATATTGCACACCCTCAAATTCCTCTTTTTCAAGCTGCTGACGATCATAGCCGCTGATAAAAATGAACTTGCAGTCAAATTGAGCTTCCCGCACTCTTCGATAAAGCTCATCACCGGACATCTCAGGCATGACAACGTCAGAAATAATGATATTGATTTTTTCGACTTCATGTAATTTGTCCAGAGCCTCTTTTCCGTTAACAGCGATGATAACCTCAAAGTGTTCTCTTTCCAGTAGTTTTCTAACCACCGTAATCACGCTTTTATCATCTTCTACCACGAGGACCGTCTTGTTCTTTGGGCTCACAGGCTCCGGTGGTGATTTGGCCCTCTCAGGCTCCTGGTATTCATACACGGGAAAGAATAATTTAAACGTTGTTTTTTTATTAGGTTTGCTGTCGCAGGTCAAATAACCGCCATGCTGTCGGATCAACCCATAAACAGCAGATAATCCAAGACCGCTTCCTTCTCCTATTTTTCGGGTCGTGAAATAGGGATCAAAAATTCGCGAGAGGTCTTCCTTTTGAATCCCGATCCCGGTATCTGAAATGGACAGCAGGATATAACGGCCTGGTTTAATCCCCTGACGTTGCAAAGAATCATCATCGGCGACCGTAATGGTGTCACTGCGAATTTCAATCTTTCCGCCATCGGGCATCGCTGATTCTGAATTGAGACAGATATTCGTAATTGCCTGTTGGAGGGAGTGGTAATCAGCCAGAATAACATCAAGGTGAGGTTTCAGGTTGATTGTGAATTTAATATTGCTTCTCACCGTCTTTTTTAAGAAATCGCTGAGCGGCATCAGGAGTTCATTGAGATTCAGCACACGCATCTCAAGTTTACGGCTGCTGCTGAAGGCCATTAAATGTTCAACTAACTCAGTTGCTTCGTTTGATTTTTCAAGGATAGCCTGCATATAAGAATAAATCGTATCTTCTTTCTTTACCATATTCCGGGCCAGATCGGCATAGCCCATGATCCCGGTGAGCATGTTGTTAAAATCATGTGCTATCCCGCCTGCCAGGCGGCTGATCGTTTCCAGTTTTTGATTATTAATCAGTTGTTGCTGAATCTTTTTAAGTTCGGAAATATCACGCATAGAGCCAATGATCCGGATATCGGACTCTGAATCAGCATCTACCATAATGGCATTGATGGAACACGTGAGCAAAACACCATCTTTGCGCCACAACTGAATTTCACAATCTTTCAGTTTTTTTGTTTTTTTGATATTGCTGACAATGCCGTATAGCTCGGCTTGATTAGCCCAGATTTTATATTCGGGCCGTCCTAATAATTCCTCTCTTTTGTAAAACAGGATATTTTCAACAGACGGACTGATTTCAAGCAATGTTCCGTCCGGCTTTATTTCAAAATAAGCATCCTGAATGTTTTGAAATATTCTGGAATACCGACCCTCAGATTCATCCAGGGCAGTTATAGCGAGCTCTAATTCACTCACATCACGGATGACGATAACGTCATGTGGTGTAAAATCAAGTGAGACCACCCGGGCTGAAACCAGTCCGGTAAAGACCCGGTCATCTCTGGCCCTGAATTTTGCTCTGAAGTTACTGACTAGCAGTTTGTTTTCAAGCTGTAAATAGAAATCCGAAGCTTCATCCGGATCAAACCAGGGATCGAAAGATTCAAAAGTCTTCCCCTCCACCTCAAAATTTTCATATCCCATGAGTTCAGTAAAGCTTCTGTTTACGGAAACCAGGCGTTTATCCTTGTGGCCGGCGATAAAAATGGCATCGGGTGTGGAATGGAATACGGTTCGGAAGCGCTCTTCACTTTCCTGTAATCTTTGAAAAATAGCCCGTTTGTTTATTATTTCCTGTACCGTGTGATGAAGCAATTTCACAGAGATCGGTTTTTCCAGATAATTAGCAGCACCGATCCGGATGGCTTCAATGGCGGTATCCAGATTACCATGAGCAGTCATGATAATAATACTTGTATTGTCGTACAGTCGTTTTACCGATTTCAATAACTGCATCCCGTCCATCCGGGGCATTTTGATATCGGTGATCAGTACATCACAGTGATTTTGCAGCAGATGCTTTAAAGCCTGAGGTGCGGAATGGGCAATTTCAATGGCATATCTGTCATCCAGCTCTGCCAGAGAAGATTTGATCAGATTACAGATTTCTTTCTCATCATCTACTACCAGCAGATTAATCGTTTTCAGGATTGGACCTGGGACGGGTATATAGGTTTGAGAATTCATGTAATATTCAAATTTGGTTCGGCCTGTCGAAGTAAAAATTAAGTGCTCTATCCAATGATCAAGTTATCAAAATGAGAAAATAATTCTTGATTTTCGTCCTGAAATTACGGGATAAACCCTCAAAGTTCAGAGTGATTATCTAACCGGGGGAAATATGGGGCTGCAATTCAGGGGATACTTAGTACATCAAGGTCTGCAAAAATATGTAAAGATTTGCAGGAAATCACCGATAACTACAATAGATAACCTAAGGGAAAAATGTCAAAAGAAATCATAAATATTGATGAGGCCTGTCAATTACTGCAGATTAAACATCGCACAATGTACCAGTTGTTAAAGAATGGTGATATCCCGGCAGTGAAAATTGGGGGACAATGGCGTTTCTCCAGAAAAGTGCTTCTGGATCTGTTCTTCGAACAGGCGAAAGAATTTGAATCAAACAAAAAAACTGAATAAAGAAAGTCATTTTGTTTATGAGCATAACCGCAATCAATCATACGGGTACAAAGAGGGATAAAGGATTCCGAATTCTCATTGTTGATGACGATATCCTGATCCACAAGTTGTACTCGGTCATTTTAAAACCACCCCGGTATCTAGTAAAAACGGCCGAGAATGGCCGGACAGGTCTTGAAATCGCCAAGGAATTCAAGCCGGATCTGATCATATCGGATGTGATCATGCCTGTTATGGATGGCCATGAATTCTGCAAAGCACTGAGGTCAATTCCGGAATTTGAGAATACGATTCTGCTGCTGTCATCTTCAATTCTAACTGAAGCGAAAGATGCTGTAAAGGCCTTGGAAGGGGGCGCAGATGATTACCTGCTGAAGCCAATTGAGAAAGATTCTGCGAGAGCGAAGATAGATGCATTTTTAAGAATCAAAGTTTTGCAGGATAATCTCGTTGATACCAATGCTAAGCTGGCTGAAATGATTTCCGAACTGGAAAAAAGTAAGAAAATCATTGCCGAGAAAAACCAGGCCCTCGAAAAGGAAAAGGCTGTCATTAAAAGTTCATTGGATGAGAAATCCTATCTGCTGGGAGAATTGGAAAAATCGAATATCGCCCTGGCGAATCTGAACACCAAGCTGGAACAAAATTTCAACCACATGATCTCGATCCTTACCCAGATCATTGAATATCGCAGGCCCGAAAATAAGGGACATGCCCAAAAGGTGGCAAAACTCTCACTTGCCATAGGCGAGCGATTTGATCTGCCCAAAGAAGAGCTTGAGAATATCCAACTGGCAGCATTTCTTCATGAGATCGGAAAGGTAGGTTTCCCGGATACTCTGTTTACGAAATCTCCCGATGATTTTTCAGAGCACGAAAAACTGCTGATGAAACAATATACGGTTACCGGAGAACGTCTGATCAATGAGTACAGCGGTCTTGAAAAGGTCGCCCGGATCATCCGGCACATCAAGGAGCGTGTTGACGGCAGCGGAGCACCGGATCATCTGGCTGGGAATCAAATTCCCCTGGGATCAAGAATACTGAAAGCGGCTATCGCCTTTGACGATATGGTGTTTGATGTTAAAGAGGAAAAGGATGTCTCGAAAGTACTTCAGGAGATTCAGGGACTGTCAGATACGATCTTTGACAGCCGCGTTGTACATTTCCTGGTGGAAGTGGTCTCATCGGATCTATCCCTCGAGGTAGAGCGTATGGAGAAAATCTATATCGCCGATATTCAGGAAGGAATGGTAACCGCTCAGGATATCTTTACCAAGTCAGGGATTAAACTGATCCCCGGTGGTACGACCATTAACAGGAATATGATCAAGTT
>JAADGM010000044.1 GCA_013152375.1 FCB group bacterium
CGCCTGGGATCAGGTAATCACAACTTCCGTCATCAATCGTAGCATCGGGATCATAATTCAAAGCATCGGGATCCGTACAACCAAAGCAGGCATTGTCGTTATCCGGATCATCATCGCAAACACCGCAATCATCTACAGTTGCTTCACCGTAGCAGACACCAGCACAGTCCATGGCAGCATTATACTCATCCGGTTCAACACAATCAGTACAGTCATCAATTACATGATCTCCATCGCAGACACCGGCGCAGTCCATGGCAGCATTGAACTCATCTGGATCAACGCAGTCTTCGCAGTCGTCCACAACGAAAGTCCCGTCACAAACGCCGGCACAGTCCATGGCGTTGTTGAAAGCTTCGGGGGATACGCAGTCTTCACAATCGTCGATGACATGATCTCCATCACAGACGCCGGCGCAGTCCATGGCGCCGTTGTAATCGGCAGGATCAACGCAGTCCTCGCAGTCGTCCACAACGAAAGTCCCGTCACAAACACCGGCGCAGTCCATAGCACCATTGAAATCGTCAGGTGAGACACAGTCTTCACAGTCGTCAATGACATGATCACCGTCGCATACGCCTGCGCAGTCCATGGCGGCATTGAATTCATCCGGTTCTACGCAATCTTCACAGTCATCGATAACATGATCTCCGTAACAGACGCCTGCACAATCCATGGCGGCATTGAAGTCGTCAGGCAGGACGCAGTCCCCGCATTCATCCACGAGAGATTCGCCGTCACATACACCGGCGCAGTCCATAGCCCCGTTAAAGTCTTCAGGTGCTACACAATCCTCGCAGTCGTCAACGACATGATCTCCGTAGCAGACACCGGCGCAGTCCATGGCCCCGTTGAAATCAGCTGGATCAACACAATCGTCGCAATCATCCACGACGAAAGCTCCGTCACAGACGCCGGCGCAATCCATGGCGCCGTTAAAATCGGCGGGGTCAACACAATCGTCACAATCATCTATGACGAAAGTTCCGTCGGGCGCAATCCATGGCGCCGTTGAAATCGGCGGGGTCAACACAGTCGTCACAATCATCAATGACGAAAGTTCCGTCGCAGACGCCGGCACAGTCCATGGCTCCGTTGAAGTCGGCGGGATCAACGCAGTCGCTGCAGTCATCTACAACAAAACTACCTCCGCAGGTGCCGGTGCAGTCATTATAAAGACAACTGCCATCGTCAACGGTAGCTGCTTCATCGAAAGTACAGGAACCCGGATCTGTGCAGCCGGGTATTTCAACAAAGATCTCATCAATAGCCATGAACAAGTCTCCGTAAGTTCCAGTCCCGGCGGAATAACTGGCAACAGCTGAATACTCTGCACCGAGAGATGGCCGATATACTTTTACCGCTACCGTATGTCCTTCAACATATCCCGGGAATTGTAATCCGCCGATACTGCAGTTATCCAGTGATCCGACGCAGGATACATTCACCTGACTGCCGTTCCAGGCACCGGCCCCAACCAGAAGTTCCCCGTGTTGATTCGAACAGTCACCGGAATTCACCAGAGCGTCCTCATCAAAAAAGCCAACTTCATCTCCGGGTTGTAAGCCGGTTATGCCGTTCTCAAGTACGATGAGCTGCCAGATACCGGTTTCGGGTGTGGTGACGATAAAATGCTCCAGCAGATAAGTACAACTGCCATCGTCAAGGGTGGCATCGGGATCGAAATTATCCGCATAGCTGTCGGTGCAGCCGAATACAGCACACGGACCATAGGTTACATCGATAACCGGGAAATCAGGCGCAGGACCCGTAAAAACTGCATCTGTCAGGCAGAGCGAATTGGAGGTCAGACTGTTATAACTTAACAGCGTCAGAACGCCTGACCCTGGCGGGATTTCAGCATTGCTAAAAGAAAATCCCAGAACATGGGTTCCTGCCGTTGAAACTGCATAGCCATAGCTCCCTGCCAGGCCTCCTGAAGCACCTGCGAGATCGGTGCCTGTGACATAAAAATCAAATCCGGTTATTCCAAGCGGACCCGGATTGTCGATCAGAATTTCGATGGTCTGAGCCTGGACATCAACGGTACCGAAACTCAGCAGTAAGGACTGAGTATACGAACAGGAACCGTCGTCAACTCCGGCAAAGGGATCATAATTCAGGGCTCCGGGGTCCGTGCAGCCTGTCTGACAGGCATCGCCCACGCCGTTGCTGTCACCGTCTGTCTGATCGGGGTTATAAGTATCAGGGCAGTTATCACTGCCATTGGTCACCCAGTCTGTCGGGGCATCCCCCGCGCAGTAGTCGCCGGAAGCTCCGGCACCCCAGCCATCATTGTCAGCATCAGGCCAGTAAGCCTCGGCATATGTACAGCTGCCGTCATCCTGTGTGGCATTTGGATCATAATTACAGGCAGACAAGTCCACGCAGCCGTAAACTACATTCAGAGGATCAGTGGTTGCGCAAGCTTCGTTGGACGGGCCCGATTCGACCCCGCCAGAAACGGCTGTGACCGTATAACAATGAGATTCTGAATATCCCAGCGGGGTATCCGTGTAACTGGTCCCTGTAATTCCATCTGCAAGGGGGAGTCCGTCTCTGTAAACTGAATAAGTAATTTGTCCCTGACCAATATAAAAGGGGCCTCCGGCGGTGACACTGAGCGTCAGTCCGGAACCATCAGACACGTGAGCAGCCGTTAATTCAAAATACCCATCAGACCCTGTAAAGGTCACATCAACATAGCAAAGGACTGCCGTACCGGCAGGAATATCCGTGCCTGCCAAGGAGAATCCAAGCACAAGGCCGTCCGTATTTGTGGGAGTGGTAAAACCTGCAGCACCGGCACTCCCCCCCGAAGCTCCGCTCACAGCAAAATCGGAAAAGCTCGAATTAAGATCAAATTGAAATCCTCCCACTGGTACGAGATTCATCATGGTAATTTCCAGCTGTCCCGTTCCGGAATCATAACCGGTAATTGAAAGCTCAACATCACTGCGGACCGGAGGAGCCTCCCAGTTAAGTTGGATACTCTGGTCGCCACCGGATGCTGTGAGATTCTGAGGGCCGTCGGAATATTGGCAGCTGCCGTCATCAACGGTGAACAGCGGGTCATAATTCAAAGCGTCCGGGTCCGTACAGCCCATGCACCAACCGGCGGTCAATCCTGTGGCACCTTCGACACAGCCGCAGGCATCTTCGTAAGCGGTACCGCCACAGTCTCCGTTACAGTCGGCAAGTTCGGGTTGGCCGGGATCAGCCGGACACCAATCATTACAGCCGGTAGGATAAATACAACTTTCGGCAGCGAGATAATTGCAGGCTGTGGGATCTTCACAACTTGTCCCCAGGCAGGGACCATAAGTCAGGTTGAAAGGGATACCCGAGGATCCGGATACTACCCCGCCTGACAGGCAGATCTGACCGGCTGCCGGCGGTGTAAAGGCAATCTCTGTCAACAGATTATCACCGGCAGGCAGGGTCCCGCCACCGAAATCAAACCCTAGAACAAGGTTACCGCTGGTGGTCACCATCCAGCCCAGAAGCGCCACACCACCGGAGGCTGATACTGGTGTAACTCCGTCAATATTAAATTGAAAACCGGCCACATCGGCATCCGAATTTAACCAGACTTCAAAGGTCCCGCCCACCGGGTCGTAATTATTGAAACTCAAAACTCCATTGCTGGCCATAACACCTGATACCATCAGAACCAGTGCTAACAGCGGTATAGCTCTTCTCCAACTTTTCATTTTTATCTCCTCAGTTTGTATTTGGTAAGACCACTCTGTTCCATCTCCCGATCGAAATCCTCCCACTGCCGAAAGAATACAATCCGGCAACTTTCGCGGGTGCAAATGTATCCGGTTATCGGGATTAGGGGGAATAGGGAATTTTTCCATTCCGACGTAGGAGGATGAAACGATTGCCTGTAGGAGTTTGTCCTACAAAGAGAGTGCTTTAATTCATTTTAGACAACTGTGAAATGCGGATATATTTCACCTGAGTTCAAACAGGTAAGTCATGCATTTTGATAAAGCTTATGTCATAAATGTCCCAGGGAAAAGTACCGAAAGGCTGCACCGTTTTTATAAAAGCTGTGAGCAGGCGGCGGTGCAGGTTGAGCTGTTTCCGGCAGTGAACGGTGCTGCGACCGATATAACAGACTGGCAGCGCAGGGGTTATCTCTGTGAGGATTTTACGCTGAAGATGCCCGGCAGCCTGGGATGCCTGTTAAGCCATGTGACTCTCTGGGAAAAGATCAAAGCAGATCCTCAGGTAGAGATCGCTCTCATCTGCGAAGACGATGCCGAACTGAAACCGGATTTTCTTTCGCAATTGCACAAAATCCCCTGGGAAGAGGTTCCCCCAAACTGGGATATGATCCGCCTTGCTGCCCACAGGATCACCGGTGAACCCGTCTCTAAACATTTATTACAGCTTCCACCCGTGCGGCGTAAAGGGGTCAACGCCGGGACCTTTTGTTATCTGATGAAAGCTGCCAGTACCGAAACTCTGAAGGAAGTGTTGATCCCCTACGCTAATCATCAATCCATGGATGTCCTGTTGAAAAGCAGGACCGAACGCTATAATTCTTATGTATTGAAAAAGCCCCTCGCCAGGGAAATCCGTTACCGTCATTCTATTCGACAGGATATAAATCAGAACTTTAGCAGCGGCAGTAAGTTCAAAAAGTTTGTGACCAAATTAACCGGAAAAATTTTCAAATAAATGGAAAAACACCCCAATAGTAAAGTCATCACATTGTACAGACCCGCGGATGAAGCCGAGATGGCCGTGATCTGTTCTTTATTGGAAGACGCCGGAATTCGGTTTTCCACTACAAACGTGCAAACCCAAAACCTGTTCGGCGCCGGAGTCCTGGGGACCGGCTACAACCTGCTGTCCGGTCCGATTGCCATTCAAATCCTGGAAGAAGATGAAACCAGGGGACGGGCAGTTATCGACAGGTATCTGGGGTCAGCCGAAGATGACTAAGTCGATGACTTCGGTAAATCCGATAATGCGGATTTAAATGATAGTTTTCTGACGGACGGAGAGTCGGCACTATGTACAGCAGTCTGAGAAAGTAGAACGTCTGATAACACTTGTGATGAACACCACCTCCCAGACAACTCCTGAGGACCTGCGAAGCTGGCTTGAAGCTATGCCAAAAACAGAGCTCCATATACATCTTGAAGGAGCCGTTCCACCGGATGCACTATGGGATCTGATCCGAAAATACGGGGGTGATCCTATTGTAAAGGATCCCGCCGATCTCAGAGCAAGATTTCAATATACTGATTTTGCCAATTTTATCGACATGTGGGCGTGGAAGAATAGTTTCTTGCGGGAGTATGAAGACTTCCAGTTCATCAGTGAAGTCATTGCCGAAAACCTGGCCGATCAGAATATTCGTTACGCAGAGATATTTTATTCGCCGGGAGATTTTGACCGGCATGGTCTGGATCCCCGGGAGTTGACTGTAGCCATACGCAAGGGTTTTGAGAGACAGTCCCATCGCATCACGCTAAACCTGATTGCCGATCTTGTAAGGGACTTCGGACCCGCCAGAGGTGCTATATGGCTTGAGCAGATTGCGGAAGTGAAAGACCGGGGGGTTGTAGGCATCGGTCTTGGCGGATCTGAACAGGCGTTCCCGGCGGAGCCTTACCGCCAGGTCTTTGAACGAGCCCGGACCCTGGGATTTCATACGACTGCACATGCCGGTGAAGCTGCCGGAGCCGAAAGTATTCTCGCTGCCCTGACAGAACTTAAAACTGAACGTATCGGACATGGATTGAAAGCTGCTTCAAACCCCGCACTCCTCACCAGGCTTGCAGACATGAAAATTCCGCTGGAGGTGTGCCCCATCTCCAATGTACGGACCGGTTGTATTGCCAGGCTGGAAGACCATCCTATCCGGCAATTTCTACAGCGGGGTATTATCGTAACAGTCAGTACGGACGATCCTGAAATGTTCAACACTAACCTGGCTTTTGAGTTTGAGTCTCTCCACAGCGTTCTTGGCTTAACACTTCAGGAACTGGTATCGCTTGCTTTCAACAGTATCAACGCAGCCTGGTGCAGCGATGAACAGAAAAAACACCTCCAAAGTGAACTGAAGCATTTCATCAGCTGACCTTCAGGATAGTATCCGTCCCCTGAAAACCCCGGCCGGCTTCACCACTTTTCAATTTTATTCCGAATATTTGTCAAATCCATAAAAAAGTATTGTGAATATTTCTCGTCCAACCTAAATTAGCCCATGATATATTATAGAAATATCTGTGGTCGCTGTTTGAGTAATATCAATAGAATTAACGATATATCAATTTCAACAAGAATGGGATATTCAAGTTGTCAGAAAGAGCAGAAAATTTTGGTTTTAAGAGGAGACGAATGATCCAAAGATGACGTTATTTATAAAGACAGAGACCTCCCCCACATCAATATTTGAAAAGCAGATCTGGAGAAATTGACAGAGAATATTAAAATTCTGGTCATCGAAAATGATGACTTTGTAATTAACGATATCCGGCAGATGCTGAAGAGTTGCGGATTTGCACCTCCCCGCATTACACAATCCGGTGAAGAGGGGCTGAGATTTATCGAAAGCTTTGACCCGGATCTTGTAATCATGGGCCTCGTGCTCCAGGGCAGTCTGGATGGTATCGAAGTCTATGAACATATCAATTCCGAGTACAATATCCCTGTAATTTTCCTGACCGAACGTGATGAGATCGACATCCTGAAGTATGTAGGCATCTCTGAAAGTTACGGATATCTGTTCAAACCCTTCGTAGAACGCGAACTTTACGCCAATATCCGGATGGCCCTGACTGTCCATCAGACAGAAAAGAAACTGCAGGATAGTGAAGAAAAATTCAAATTGCTGACACAGAGTTTTCCCGCCACGATCTACTTACGGAAAAATGATGAGTACCAGAGTCCGTTGTTTCTGGGGAACTCGATCGAAGAGCTTACGGGATACAAGCATGAAGAATTCATGAATGGGGCCGTCACCATAACCGAGTTGATCCATCCGGATGACCTGCCTGAAACACTTGGTACAATCGGCGATGCAATTGAAGCCCAAAGCTCGTTTCAGGTCACTTACCGCATTCGAAACAGAGCAGGCGGATGGCAGGGGATCCAGGACGTTGGGAATCCGGTTTATCATGATGGCAGCCTATTGTTTGTCGAAGGGTTTTTAAAAA
Source organism: FCB group bacterium (assembly GCA_013152375.1). Taxonomy (GTDB): domain Bacteria; phylum Fidelibacterota; class Marinisomatia; order SCGC-AAA003-L08; family JACNLC01; genus JAADGM01. The sequence goes on from JAADGM010000044.1 coordinate 7,182, forward strand.
AGCTGGAAACTTCGGTCGTGACTTCATCTGAAACGACAGCAGGAACCGAAAGGAACGGTTTTGAAGATTTGATCGATATCTGCACAGATGCTGTTGTAGTGCATCATAACGGGAAAATAGTTTTCGTCAACCGGCCCGCCGCAAAGATCTTTGGTGTCCGGACAAAAGATGACCTCGTGGGGAAGAAAATCCTCGATTTTATCCACCCGGAATTTCAGAAAGTGTTCAAAGAGCAGGTTTATTATGAACAGAACGAAGCTGAACTGAAATTCCATCGTGAGAAATTTGTGCAGAAAGATGGTGGGATCATAGATGTCGAGCTTGCAGGCTGTCCCATCATCTTTGATAATGCCCCTTCGATACAGCTGATCATCCGGGATATTACGGACAGAATACGGCAGGAATCCGGACAGAAACTGGAAAAAGATCGGTACTCCCTAGTTCAGAAAGCCACCCAGGTGGGATTTTGGGAATGGGATGTGCAGCTGGATAAATTCCAGCTTTCGCCCCAGGCTGAAACCATGTTTGGTCTCCGGGGAGAGAAGTTCAGCGGCACATTTCAGGGGTACATTGAAACAATTCCCGAGGATGACCGGCAAAAAGTCAAAGATAAGATCTCATCCTGCCTTGAATTGGGTAAAAACTATCGTATTGAACACCGCATTAATACCAAAGCAGGCGGGTCCAGGTACGTTTCCGTTCAGGGAAATACAGTCAGGGACTGGCAGGGCCGTGTGGTTCGGATCTATGGAATCATACTTGACATCTCGCATCACAAACATCTGGAGGAAAAAGTACAGCAATACCGCGCCCGACTCGAAGCTCTGACATCCCGGGATCATAAAGTTATCGATAAATTCAAGAGTCTTTCGGAATCCGGCCATGAAGTTCTGGAACAGGGTTCCGTCATCCTGCTGATCACAGAGGCCGCAGAGGAAGAATCCTTAAAAACGACTTATGTATCTCCCAACATTGTACAGCTCGGGCCAAAGGGCAGCTCGCTGCTGGCAGGTGAGATCGAATTGCTTGACCTGATTCATCCAGAGGACCGGGAAAATGCAGCCAGAACGACAGCGGAAAATATTACAGCCGGCCTTGAATACTGGGAACAGGAATACCGGATTATCACGGGAGAAAAAGATATCCGGTGGGTCACAGAATCCACTCATCTTCAGCACAATGGGGATGATCAGCAGAATCGGACATTTTTTACTTTCCTGAGCGATATCACACCGATGAAGAAAATCCAGCATGAGTTACAAGAGAAACAGAATCAGTTGATTCACTCCGGCAGACTGGCTTCTCTGGGAGAACTTGCCGCCGGGGTAGCGCACGAGCTGAACCAACCCCTGGCGATAATACAGTCCCAGGCACAACTTCTCCAGATCATGTCTAATAAAAAGGAAGGACTGGATCCGGAACTCAAAGAGGACTTGGAGGTCATTATTGAAGAAGTTGACCGGGCTTCGGAAATAATTGAGAACATGCGGGATTTTTCCAGGGTCGAGTATAAAATGAACGGTTCTGTTGACCTGGTTGAGCCTATTGAAAAAAGTCTGATGTTTTTCAAAAAACAATTTCTCAACCACAATATTCAGCTTGACACCAGTTATGACAAAAATGTCCCGAAATTACAGATCAACCCTCAGCGATTCGAGCAGATCATTATCAATTTTATGACCAATGCCAGATACGCAGTAGAAAAAAAATCAGAATTAGAGGCAGCAGATTATCGGGGGAAAATCGCTTTAAAGCTATTCCCTTCCACTGACAGAAAAAATGTTATTCTCGAAGTACAAGATAATGGAATCGGAATGGATGATGAGACCCGGAAAAACTGCATTGAGCCCTTTTACACAACCAAGAATTCTGAAGGGACCGGGCTGGGTCTCTCTATCGTCAGCGGTATTGTAGATGAATTTAAGGGCGAATTGGAGATTGACAGCGAGGCAGGTAAAGGAACAACCATGAGGGTTCTGATTCCTTGTGACAATTCAGAAATTCCGCAAAACGGCTCGCCGGAGCCGGTTTAGCNNNNTCCGCCACAACAGCCGCCGCCGGAGGTGACACAAATCCTGATAACCAATCAAGCCCGCCGTAACAGGCTGATTCCGGGCTTTTATTTCACCCCTGCCTCTGTGTAATATTTACGGCTTATCCAAATGGATATTAAAATTTTCCGTATGATTGTAATCATGATAAACTGAAACGATGATTTCACTGTCTAAGATGGTCAGACTGATGATCTGGAGTGCCTGCTCCATTATCATGCTATATGCTGCTGATTCAGGGTTGGATTATAACTTCGGTCATCTTTCTGTTGAAGACGGCCTTTCACAATCGAATATTTATTCCATACTTCAGGATGAACAGGGTTTTATGTGGTTTGGTACTGCGGACGGCCTTAACCGTTACGACGGCTACGAATTCAGAACCTATCACCACGATACCGATGATCCGGAAAGTTTACCCGGGAATACGATTTTCAAGATCTTCCAGGACACCAAACAAAGGATGTGGGTGGGTACAGCTGAAAACGGTCTTGCAAGATATGACCGGGAGCGTGAGAAATTCACCTGTTACCGAAACGACCCCGGCGATTCAACCAGCCTGCTCAGCAACAGCATCTGGGATATCGTTGAAGATAAAAAAGGTCGGTTCTGGGTAGCTACAAACGGGGGCGGATTGGAACTTTTTGAACCGGAAACAGGAATCTTTCACCATGCCCTTCGTGGAGAAGGAGTGCCCTTTAAATTGAAAGAAACCCGCGTATTTGATCTCTTTGTTGACAATCAGGATAACCTTTGGATCGGTACTGAGCACGGTATTTATTTCTATAATTTTGCAACTGAATTTCTAACCCATTATACAACTGAACCTGCTGATTCTTCAGGACTTTGGATAGAAAATGTCATTGCCATGGCACAGGACGGAGAAGGCCGAATGTGGTTTGGGGGAAATGGGAATGGATTGCATCGTCTCAGTAAAGATGGCAGATCATTCGAACATTTCGGGTGGAACTTTTTAAATCCGGCCAGTGTGAATGCCGATTATATACATTATATTTATTCCGATGGAGATTCATGTCTTTGGGTTGGGACAAAAGCCGGACTCATCCAATACCATACGCAGTCCGGGGAAGTGGATCGATATATTAGGGATCGAACCAGAGCCAATTCCATCGGGAGTAACGATATCATGACGCTCTTCCGGGACAGATCCGGTGTTCTCTGGATAGGCACTACAGAGAATGGATTAAGTACTCTCGTGGAAAGGAAAAATAAGTTTAAAACCACTGTGACAGTACAATCTGTGGATCCGGAGACGAGCTCCAACCAGATATTTTCTTTCACGGAGGATAAAGAGGGTACTCTGTGGGTGGGTACCTGGGACGGTCTCTATTACCGAAAGCCAGAAACGGACACCTTTATCCTTCTTTCGCACAACAAGGATGACCCCGGTAGCCTCACCAGCGATTTAATTTGGGATGTGGATTGTGACAGCCTGGGTACGGTGTGGGTCTGTACTCAGTACGGATTGAATGCAATGACCGGCAGTACTGGGACTTTCCGTCATTTTTTTAATGATCCAGAGGATCCTCAAAGCATCAGCAGCAATGTTGTTTATACTGTTACCGTGGGGAAAAAGAATGAGATCTGGATTGGTACTGACGTAGGCCTTGACCGCTATGACCCGGTGCAGGATCGTTTCTATCACTATCCGCTGCCGAATCTTGAATTCGATCAGACTGTTGATTACATCTACGAAGATCATTCAGGGTCGCTCTGGGTTGGTACGTACGGCGGTCTGTTTAAATTACCCGCAAACAGCGCCGACTTCATTCGTTATGCACACATCATGGGAGATACTACGGCTCTCAGCAGCAATTATATTTCTTACATTACCGAGGACAAAGAAAATAATCTTTGGGTTGCCACCTTAGAGGCAGGTATCAATCGCTATGATCCCTCAACAAATTCCTTCAAAGCCTATGGAGTGCGCGACGGGCTGCCGAGCGACGTTGTAAACGCTATTCTGCCCGGGGACGCAGGAGAGCTCTGGATATCCACCAACAACGGTCTCTCCAGATTTGATATTCTGAAAGAACAATTCCGCAACTACGATATGTCAGATGGAGTCCAGAGTAACGAATTCAATTCCGGGGCGGCTTATATCGGACGCAACGGCCTGTATTATTTTGGCGGGATTAAAGGTTTTAACCAATTTATTCCCTCCGAAGTCAGCAATCTCGACAATCCCTATATCCCCCCGGTTGTGATTACGGGGTTTCAGTTATTTCATGAATCAATGGGGCTGGATGACAATAACCGGTATCAGTTCAAACTATCGAAAGAGATCAGTCAGTGCCAGCAAATCAAGCTGACTCCGGAACAGAATGTTATCACTCTGCAATTTGCGGCTTTGAATTTCATTGATCCGGAAAAAAATCAATATGCCTGCAAACTCGAAGGCTATGATAAGGATTGGAATTATATCGGTACCAGGCGGATCATCGATTATATCAATCTGCCTTATGGTGATTTCACCTTTCGGGTGAAAGCCTCAAATAATGACGGCATCTGGAATGAACAGGGAACCGAACTGCAAATATTACATGAAACGCCTTTGTTCAGTAAGCCTCTGATGCGTGTGGGGTCAATATTGTTTGTCCTCGGATTGATCATTATGATCTTTCAACTCGTCAACATTCGTATTCGTGCCAGGAACCGTCAGCTGATGGTAGTCAATGAAGCCCTTAATGCACAGATCTTCGAACGGGAAAAAGCAGAGAAAGCACTGGAAAAGTACAGGGATGAACTGGAAAATACAGTGGCCCGCAGAACACACCAGCTTGAAGAATCAAAACTGGCTCTGCAGCGGGAGCGGGATTTGTTTATCGGTGGACAGGTAGTGATCTTTAAATGGCGACGACAATCCGGGTCCATGGTGGAATATGTTTCGCCCAACATCGAGCAGGTCTTTGGTTATAAAGATGCGGAATTCCTCTCCGGAAAACTAAATTACTATGATATAGTCGACGAACGGGACCGCGATCTGGTTAAAAAGGAGATTGCTGTTGCAGTCACCGAAGGGCAGCACTCACTGACGCATACTCCATACAGAGTGGTAAAAAAGGATGGGACTATCATCTGGCTGCAGGATTTTACCACCCTCATCCGGGATGAGAAAGGGGAGCTGGACTATTTTCTCGGATACGTGGTGGATATAACAGAACAAATCAACAGTGAAAAAAAATTAAGGGAACAACAGGCCCAATTGATCCATGCCGGTCGTCTGGCCTCCCTGGGGGAAATGGCCACCGGTATTGCCCATGAGTTGAATCAGCCCCTTTCGATCATCAGGGCCCAGGCGGAACTGTTAAGCATCGTTGAAGAAAAGAAACCGGCTGACCAGCAGAACCGAATGGAAGACCTTAACCTGATCCTCAGTGAAGTTGACAGGGCCGCAAGAATTATCTATAATATGCGGGAATTCGCCCGCCGGCAATCGGGGAAAATCGGGTCTGTCCATATAGAAGAACCCATCAGAAAGGCCCTGATATTCTTCCAGCAGCAATTTACGGCTCACGGCATTGATCTGGTGGTGGATATCGAGAAAAATTTACCAAAGGTGAGTGTTGATCCCCAGCAGTTTGAACAGGTGGTGGTTAATTTCATCACCAATGCCCGCTATGCGGTTGATAAAAAGGAAGAATTCCATTCCGAGGACTATACCCGCAGGGTCGAAATCCGGGTCCGAAATGACAGCAAAACCCATCATGTAGTGATGGAAGTCACTGACAACGGACTTGGTATGACCGATGAAGATATGGAACGCTGTTTTGAGCCGTTCTTTACACGTAAAGAAGTGGGCGAAGGGACCGGTTTAGGACTTTCGATTGTTCACGGCATTGTCAGGGGATTCAAGGGAAGCATCGAAGTAGAAAGTAAAGTGGATTCCGGTACCACGTTCAGAGTCTTTATTCCCTACACTCAGACAATGATGGGATAGAACCTGTTCAATCGGTCGGAAGGATCCGGCTGAAATATCTTTTTTTCTGAAGATAATACTGCACTACGAGACTACCCTTATATATTTTTCTCATGACCGCCTCATCAGAGATTTTCCGCAGCGCACGCAGTTTACGGCGTCGCCGGGTGATGATCCCCGGATGTGTTAACAGCCAGAAAAGGCTGCGGATATGGGCCTGGGCGTGATGTGGTCTGAGGCTCAGAAGCTCCCGGCAAAATGAAACGAGCTCAAGGAGCAGACGGGGGAAAAACAGAAAAAAGCTGTTCACCGGGTTATAGTTGGTGAGCAGCAGCAGGAAGCTGTTTCGGTGGTTAAGGTAAGTCTTCAGGGGAGAGGCTGCCGGCAGGGTCACCGCGCCCCGATGATAAACGACTGCGGAGGGTACGGCAAGGACACGATAGCCGGCCAGATGACATTTCCAGTGATAATCAATCTCTTCCATGTGGGCAAAGAGAGTTTCGTCAAAACCACCCATGTTCTGAAAGATTTCCCTGCGGGTCAGAAAAGCCGTCCCCGAAGCCCAAAAGATCTCCCGGGGATCATCATATTGACCGAGGTCCTTTTCAATCGTATCGAAAATGCGGCCCCTTACGAACGGGAACACCAGCAAATCCATAAATCCTCCGCAGCCCCCGGAATAATCAAAATGATCTTTTTGGAAATAGTTCAGGATTTTAGGTTGAACGGATGAAATCCTGTCATCAGAAGTGAGTATCTTCAGGAGCTTTTCAATCCAGAGGTCCTCATGGGTCGTGTCATTGTTCAAAAACAGGAGAAACGGAGCCCTGGCCTGCCCGGCACCCAGATTGCAGCCGCCGGCATAACCCCGGTTGTCAGGGCTGCTGACGACCCGGACTGCAGGGTACTCTTCATTTACCCTTGAGATACTGTCATCTGTTGAACCGTTATCCACCAGGATGATCTCCACATCATCCCCTGCGGTTTGCTGCAGTGACGCCAGGCAGTCTGTGAGAACCTCCACCCCGTTGAAATGGGGAATAATGATGGAGACCCGGGGACCGGCTATGACGGGTCCCCCTGTAAAAGTTTCAACGAAGACCTGGCATTCTTGTCGTCAGGATGATCAAGTATCCAGGTTTCCAGCACTTTTATTGCCTCATCTCTTTGGCCTGATTGGGAATAAGCCTGAACCAGAGCAAAGACGATCTCATAATACTGTGCATAGGCCGGGTCTGCGTATAGTTTCTTAAAAACAGTTACGGCGGAGTCTGGTCTTTGCAGGTCAGTTAAATACATCTGCCCGAGATAGTACCGTGTTTCCAGACTGATTGCCGATTCCTGCTGAATTTTATCAAGTAGTTTCACCGCATCATCATCATAGCCGGCCTGATGATAAAGTCTTGCGATTTGCAGTTCGAGGTCCGGATTGTTGTAAGGCAGTAAATCCGGAGGGAAATACTGGTCCATCTTCTTGAGAATGCCATAGGTTTTCTCATTATTTTCAGGTTTTCCGGTATAAACATTCTCAAGAGCAAGACGCAAAAATCCCGAACGGTAATTCTGGATAAGCCTTTGAATATTTGCGTTGAAATAGATCTCCGGATTGTTCAAGTTACGATACCGGAAAATTCCGTCATCAGTTTGCATGCGTTTGAGCCAGTCATCGCCGGTGACAATGATGTCGTCCATGTCATCCGTTTCTTCGATCAGCTTGGCCATCCTGTCGTAATTCAGATCCGGTACTTTTTCAGGATGCACACGATAAACAAGTCCTTCCATCTGCAAATAATCATCCAGACCAATCTGATTCTGCGGTGAGACGGTTACGGCAAAATAAACGGGACGCTTCCACTTGACATCTTTAAGAATACGATAGATCATCAAATCCTGAACCCGTAAATACTGCCCTGCATACGTGGGTTTTAAGGTCCAGGTAAAGGGCGGACTGTCAGGGGTAGGTCCCTGCAGGGTGACGGCCTTCTCTTCCCAGGGGATGGGCATGATCCGCCGGATTTCCTCATCCGAAAGGGTCAGGGGTATTGTCGGAGGGTCATCTCTGAGCTGGAAGACATACCAGGAGGTGTTCAAAAGGCTCAGGTTCACGACCCGCACATCCTTCCGGATGCCTTCGACCTCCTGCAAATACCAAAGTGGAAATGTGTCATTATCACAATTCGTGAAAATAATCCCGTCCGGCTCACAGGAATTCAGCATATTATAGGCATAATCCCAAGCCACAAAATTACCCGAGCGGTCATGTTCATGGTAATCCACAGCGAGCATTTTTATGGGCATGAAAACGATCAGCAGCAGAACGATCCCCACAGACACTGTATTGAAGGTACGCGTGTTTTTGAAATATTCCTTTACACGCTCAAGCAAACCTGCGATTCCAATCCCGATCCAGAAAGAAAAAGCCATGAAAGAGCCCACGTATGAGTAATCCCGTTCCCTGGGCTGGGGATCATACTGATTCAGATAGATAATGATCATCAAGCCCGTCACCAGGAATAATGCCAGAATAGCCAGGGCTCGTTTCCAGTCCTTGTAAAAATGGTGCAGGAGGCCGGCAATTCCAAACAGAAATGCAAAAGGCAGCCCATACCTGAAAACATCAATGCCCTCCAGTTTCTTCAGCAGCTTCCCCTGAAGATTTACCACGTCCCAGTCAAAACCTCCCCGGCCGATGAATTGCCAGGCGAAATAGCGCAGATACATTTCTTTAACCTGATAATTCAGGAAAAAATTCCAGGCTTCGCCCGTGGTGGGGTTATTTTTGTTCTTGGTGTAACGTGAGGCATAGGTACACTCGGGGCGTTTGAGGGTTGCCGTGCGGTCAAGAATACTCCAGTCACCGTACTGATCCCGGTTCATATAGAGTACCGCGCCGTCTATGGTATCCGGATTGTTCTCGTTAATGGCCGGATGTTGGGTGGCCCTTACGAAAATTACGGTGTAGGTGGAATAACCGACAAAGATCAGAAGCAGACTGGTGAGTACCGTTGATAATAGATGTCTATTCTGCAGGATGGCCCAGACCGTAGCAGCCACTACAGCAAGGACAATGAAAATCGGTGCCGCGATCCCATAACCGGCCGCCAGCGTCGGCACGCCTTTGATGATACCCTGGTAGATAATGAGAAAAACAGCGCCGGTAATAACAATGAGTCCGAGAAAAGTTGACCATTTGAATTTGAATTTTTTATAGTAAATAATGAGACCGATAAAAGGGAGAGCGAGGAGATTCAGCAAATGAATGCCTATGGCAAGCCCAAAAATATAGGCAATGAGCAGGATGTATCTCACATTTCCGGCCTTACCTTCATCACGAGACCATTTGAGGATGAGCCAGACCACGATAGCGGTGGTAAAGGTGGACACAGCGTACACTTCCGTTTCCACAGAATTAAACCAATGGGAGTCGGTGAGAGCAAAAGTGAAGGCGCTGACGAAGGCGCTGCCATAGGCAATGATGGCATCTGATAACCGGTTAACGGGTCCGCGCCATTCTTCTATGAACAGCACCGTGATCAAATAAACCAGCATCACGGCCAGGGCACTGGCAATAGGCGAAATGAAATTCATGCGTACACCTATGTCTGCCGACAAAGGCAATTGTGTGAAAATATTCCCCAGGATCAGGAATAATGGGCTGCCCGGCGGATGGGGTACCCCCATGATAAAAGAGGTGGCAATGAATTCACCGCAGTCCCAGAATGAAGTGGTAGGGGCCATGGTGGAGACATAAATAATAAATGAGACCAGCAGGAGTACGGCGGCCACAATTTTGTTCAGGGTGTTATAAGATTTTCCCAAATTGATATCCAGGTTAATTGGTTTAGATTCGGTCACGAGCAAGGTCAGGAGCTTGGCTTTTCATCTGCCTTGTCGACACCGGCTTTATCCTCTCCGCCATCAGATGCAGGCGACTCCTGATCTTGAGCAGGTTCCGGCTTGTCCTTTTCGGCGACAAAATTCAGACGCAGTTCCTTCAGCGTGTGATCAATATAGTGTTGTTCCTCATCTGATAGATTTCCCGCAGATTTTTCCTTCAGCATGGAGATAATATCGATGGAAAGGGAAGCGCCCTGCAGATCACGCTCGATTTTATCGGTAACAGGATTTTTCAGTTTACCCATCTGCATGTAAGCCTGTGAGCTCAGGGACGAAATTAATCCCACAAAGAGTTGTGTGTTCATGTCAACATTTGATTCAGCCATAATTTCTCATTCCTTTAATATTTACGAAAAAACCAGTTGGCAAGTTTACCCAATTTTTACGAATTCAAGCATCGTTTTGTAATGCTCCGTAAAATGCTGTCTAAGAAGCTGATGTTCCGGGTTCTGTAAATTCGGATCATTCCCCACCAGCGTAAAAGCAGCCTGTCGCGCCGTTCTGATAATGGGGCCGTCCTCAATGAAATTAGCCAGGCGTGTTTTCATATAACCGTGTTGTTTCTTTCCAAAGAACTCTCCGGGGCCCCGGAGTTTCAGATCACGGTCGGATATGATGAAGCCGTCATTGGTGCTCTCCATAACTTCCAGACGATACCTGGCGTCTTCAGTCTCTTTCCGCTGAACCAGCACGCAGTGGCTCTGATAGGAACCTCTGCCTATCCTGCCCCGGAGTTGATGTAACTGCGAAAGTCCAAACCGCTCCGCATTTTCAATAACCATGACCGAAGCATTGGGGATATCGATTCCCACCTCCACTACCGTGGTAGCCACCAATAACTGAAGTTCGTTTGATTCAAAGGCCTTCATCTGCCTGTCTCGCTCCGGAGGTTTCATTTTACCATGGATATACCCTACTTTGAATTCCGGGAATATTTTATCCTTCAGGAACAGGTATCCCAGATCTGCAGCTTCCAGATCCAGTTTTTCAGATTCTTCAATAATGGGGTAGATCACAAAACACTGTCTGCCGGCAGCCATTTCCGAGCGCATGAACGAATATACTTTTTCAAGCCGTTTAGGTTCCACAACTGTGGTTTTGACAGGCAGGCGTCCTGCGGGCAATTCATCGATGACGGAAATATCTAGATCTCCATGGTAGGTAATGGCCAGAGTGCGGGGAATGGGGGTTGCCGTCATTGCCAGCAGCTCGGGGTTGAGCCCTTTCTGCATGAGTTCCTTGCGCTGGAGTACACCGAAACGGTGCTGCTCATCCACGATAACCAATCCAAGATCTTTGAACTTCACATCCTCCTGGATAAGGGCGTGTGTGCCCACCACCAGTTGCAGTTCTCCGGTGGCCAGTGGTTCAAGAACATTGGCTCTGTCCGTAGTTTTCATGCCGCCTTTCAGCAGGGCTGAGCGGATCCCCACCAGCTCACAATATTCCCGAAAACTGCGGTAATGCTGATCGGCGAGAATTTCAGTCGGCGCCATTACCGCCACCTGAGCGCCGTTTCCGATGACAGTTGCCGCCGTGAGCATGGCCACAACGGTCTTACCTGAGCCGACATCACCCTGAAGCAGGCGGTTCATCTGATGAGCAGATTTCAGATCGGCATGGATTTCGCGAAGCACATTGATCTGGGCCTTTGTCAATTGAAACGGGAGCTTTTCATACATCCTTTTCACAAAGGGGCCCTTTTTAAGGAAAACCCGGCCCTGGTCATCCTGCCTGGCCTTGCGGCGCAGAGCCATGAGCAGCTGGATGAAAAAATGCTCATCAAACTTCAAGCGGAAAGTTGCCGGCTGCAGATCTTCCAACGTCCTGGGCTGATGAATCACACGCAGAGCAGTGTCCAGAGGCATCAGTCCGTAATGCTGGAGGAAAAGAGGCGGGAAATGATCCGGCACAGGCTCATCAAGGCGTTCCAGTGCAGTGGCGATTATTTTGCGGAATCCACTGCCGGTCAGCCCCACGGCCTTCAATTCTGCCGTTGATGGGTACTGGGCTAGTATCTTTCCGGTATTGACAGGATCCTCTCCGGGTTCGAGAATATCAAAATCAGGATGTGTCAGTTTCAATCCGTTATAAAAATCAACTTTACCAAAAACCGCAACGGTGTCTCCGATAGTGAATTTATCCGAGATCCAGGAAATCCCGTGAAACCACTGACAGGTAAGTCGGCCGGTATCATCCGACAGCGTCAGGGTAAAGATCACCTTCCGCCGGGTGGGGATGGTGGCTGTTTTCTCAACTCTGCCGATTACTACTGCCTCATCACCTACTCTTAAATCACGAATCGCTTTGATCCCCGTGCGGTCAAGATACCGACGGGGGTAATAATACAACAGGTCTTCAAGGGTTTCGATGCCGATTGCAGCCAGTATTTTAGCCCGCTGAGGTCCCACTCCCCTTAGGTACATGACATCTGACCCGGTAGTGGTTTTGTAATATTGATAGTTGGCATTCACGGAAAGCCTAATCGATCAAAGCCGAGTAATTTTCCTTAAGCTTTTGCAGATTATCAGCATATTCTATTCTCTTTGCACGCTCGTGCTCAATGACCTGTGCGGGAGCTCTGGAAATGAAATTGGCATTGGACAGCTTTTTATCAATCCCGGACAGACGGCCCTCCATCCCGGCGATCTGCTTCTTCAGGCGCTCAATCTCTTTTTGTAAGTCGATGAGTCCTTCCAGAGGTATGAACAATTCCATTTTCCGCACCACAGCCGTGGCGGCGTGGGGAGGTTTGGGAAGGTCTTCACCCACCTGAAGATCACTGACTTTCGCCAGTCGTGAGAGATATTCCTTCTGTCGGGCAATCAACCCGGTGAGGGCATTCTCCCCCCGGATGAAAAGTGCCGCGGGTTTACCGGGTGCAATGTTGAGCTGGGTCCTCACATTCCGGATAGCCGTGATGACGTCCATGACCAGCTTCATGGTGTTTTCGACCGTTGTATCCGTGAAGGTTTTGTCAATCTGCGGCCAGGCTGAGTTTATCAGCAATTCCTCATCGGGTGATTTGAAATAGGACCATAACTCTTCGGTGATAAAGGGTGTATAGGGATGCAGCAGTTTCAGGATTTGTTTCAGCACATGCACCGAAACGGTCTGGGCAACTCTGCGGTCATCGGGGTCGTCACCATAGAATCTGGATTTAGCAAATTCGATATACCAGTCACAGAAATCTGCCCAGACGAAATCATAGACGAGTTTTACGGCATCATTCATACGGTACAGGTCATAGGCCCGGTCCACCTTGCGCAGGGTTTCGTTCAGACGGGTCAGGATCCAGCGGTCCGTGAGATCAAGCATGTCGGGAGTTATTTTCGAGAGGGGAACCGGAAGTTCTTCGTCCAGATTCATCAGTACAAATCTGGAGGAATTCCACAATTTATTCATGAAATTTCTGCCGTGCCCTGTCTGATCTTTGGAAAAAAGAATATCAAGTCCCTGAGGCGCAATCATGAGAATGCTGACCCGGGTGGCATCGGCCCCGTATTCCCGGAAGAGATCCAGAGGGTCGGGGGAATTCCCCAGCGATTTGCTCATTTTGCGGCCCTGTTCGTCCCGGATAATGCCCGTAAAATAGACGCGTTCAAAGGGGATATCATCTTTAAAATAAAGACTTGCCATGATCATGCGCGCGACCCAGAAAAAAATAATATCCGGCGCTGTGACCAAATCTTGTGTAGGGTAAAATTTCTTCAAATCGGATGTCTCTTCCGGCCAGCCCATTGTGGCAAAAGGCCAAAGCCATGAACTGAACCAGGTATCAAGCACATCTTCTTCCTGCTGCCAGCCAGTGCCTGCAGGGGCTTCAAGCCCGCAGTAGATTTCGGAACCGCGATACCAAACCGGAATCCTGTGTCCCCACCACAACTGCCTGGAGATACACCAGTCCCTGATGTTTTCTAACCAGTGATTATAAGTTTTCACCCAGCGATCCGGGAAGAAAGCTACACGACCCTCGGCCACAGCTTTTAAAGCCGGTTCCGCCAGTGGTTTCATTTTAACGAACCACTGCTTCGAAAGATATGGCTCTACAACGGCATTGGTGCGTTCGGAATGCCCCACCTTATTTGTATAATCTTCAATTTTTGACAGCAGGCCAAGGGCTTCAAATTCCGCCACGACCTGCAGGCGGGCCGCGTCCCGGTCCAGGCCCTGGTATTTTGACGGGACATGCTCATTCAGGGACGCATCCGGGTGGAAGATATTGATAATTTCCAGGCCGTGCCGCTGTCCCATCTCGAAGTCATTGGGATCGTGCGCCGGCGTGACTTTTACGCAGCCCGTCCCGAATTCCCGGTCCACATAATCATCGGCAAAGATGGGGATATCCCGGCCCACAATTGGCAGCTTCACCTTTTTCCCAACGAGGTTCCGGTAACGTTCGTCATCAGGATTTACGGCGATACCGGTGTCGCCCAGCATGGTTTCCGGGCGGGTGGTGGCCACCTCGATAAATCCGCTGCCGTCTGCCAGAGGGTATTTGAAATACCAGAGTTTTCCCTGTTGTTCATGATAGATCACTTCTTCATCAGATAGGGCCGTCCGGCCGACCGGGTCCCAGTTGATGATCCTTTCACCGCGGTAGATCAGTCCGTCATTGTATAAACGCACGAAGACTTCCTGCACTGCCCTGGAATAATTCTCATCCATAGTGAACACTTCGCGGTCCCAGTCACAGGAAGCTCCCAGGTTTCTCAGCTGTTTCACAATCGTGCCGCCGTATTTGGCTTTCCACTCCCAGGCGTGTTTGAGAAATTCTTCCCGGCCGATCTCCCGCTTGTTCGTGCCCTGGTCTTTTAACATACGGCTCACCCGGGCTTCTGTGGCGATGGAAGCATGATCGGTGCCGGGCAGCCAGAGTGTATTTTTCCCCTGCATCCGGGCACGCCGGACGAGAACATCCTGTATGGTGAGATTCAGAACGTGACCGATGGTGAGGATGCCGGTGATATTCGGTGGCGGGATCAGGATAGTAAAGGTCTCCTTTGATGACGCCATATCCGGCTTGAAGGCTCCTGAGGTCTCCCACTTTGTGTACCATTTTTCTTCGACTGAGGCCGGGTCGTATATTTTAGCTAATTCTCTGAGTGCCATAAAGCTCCTGCGGTTTCAATATTTTTCTCTCTGAATCCCCTGTTGGTCTTCTCAAATCCATAAATAGGGATTGCAAAATAATCACTAAGTTTAGCGGCTTTACCCTATGCTCATAAAGCAGGAAAATAGAAAAGGCCGGACCATCCGCAAGCGCAGGTTGTAAGTTAATTTCAAACTTTTAGACCATAGATACTGCTTGTGTCTTTAATCCGACAGTTTAGTGTACTTCGGAAGCCCTAACCTTTGGTGGAAAATGAAATGAAGAAATCGAACTTTAATAAATCAAAAGAATCAAAGGAGATTATATGAAAACACACACGAACAGATCAAAATGGATTGCAAGCGCTCTGCTCATGGCCACAATGGCATTTGGAGCGGTCACAGTGACCGAAACCGCCGGGACTATCACCGGAAACGGCAGTACTAAAAGCGGCAGCACTTTTCCCATAAAAGCACAGAGCTTTGAAATCACGCTGTCTGAATCCGCTGCAGCGGCAAAAACCTTGACGGTCATCCTGCCTGTAAAGCAGATCACCACCGACAACTGGCTGCGGGATACGCACATGCGCATGTCGATTTTCAAAGGTGATTCAAAAGAAGTCCGTTTTACGGCAACAACTGCTGCAAATCTGGCACCCGGTACTCTGGACCTGCCCGGTGAACTGATCATCAACGGCATCCCGGTACCCAACACCCTGAAATTGACCATTACACAATCAGAGGCAGATTTTATTGTCGAAGGATCCACGACCGTATTGCTTTCGGATTACGGTATCAAACCTCCGGGGATGGGTCCGATGAAAGTCGCGAATGAACTGAATCTGCAGTTCAGTGTGACAGTCCCGGGTACGGAAAAAACCGAAACCCTGCTTTCAAGGCGGTAAAGTTTACTGCAAGCCCGGAATCCGGGTAAAACCAAACGATATTACTGGGTAGAGGAGTGGCGGATACTGTAAATTCCGCCACTCTTTGTTTCCCGGGATCATAGATTTGAAACCAACTCACATAAAAAGACTGATCGTACTGGGCTCCGGATTCGGAGCCCACAGTCTGCTCCAAAAACTTAGCTATCGACGTTATCAGGTCATTCTGGTGAGTCCGCGCAACCACTTCCTGTTTACCCCTCTGCTTCCCAGTACTGCCGTGGGTACAATTGAATTTCGAAGCATTGTCGAACCCGTGAGGAACCTCCAGCCCCGGGTTAATTACCTGCAGGCCGCCTGTACGAAGATTAACCCGGAGTACCGGGGCGTTTCGTGTCTTTCAACCCACGGAGAACAGCAATTTACGATTCCTTATGATCTGCTGGTTATTGCCACAGGTGTTCAGTCAAATACCTATGGCATACCGGGTGTGGCAGAACATGCCTGTTTTCTGAAAGAATTGAAAGATGCCCGGACCATCCGGCAAAGGATATTAGACAATTTTGAAAAAGCCGCGCTGCCCGGCCTCAGTGATGACGAGAAACATAATATTTTGCATTTCGTGATCTGTGGGGGAGGTCCTACAGGAATTGAATTTGCCGCTGAGGTCCATGATTTTGTGGTGCATGAAGTCGGCCGCTATTTTCCTGAGCTGATCCCCTTTACCAAAATCACTCTGATCGAAGCAGGTCCGCAGATCCTCACCGTATTTGATACTCATCTCAGGGAGAAGGCTATGCACCTTTTCCACCGCCAGAATATTCAGGTCATGCTGGGTAATCCGATAAAAGCCGTGGAAAAGGACAGCCTCAAACTCTCAAACAACAAAAAGCTGAAATACGGACTGCTGTTATGGGCGGCCGGGAATGCCCCTGTTCCCTTTGTGCAGACACTGCCCTGTGAGAAAGATCGTTCCGGTCGGATACTCACAGATGATTTTCTGAGGGTTCCTGGGTGTGCGAATGTCTATGCCCTGGGAGACTGCAGTGTCCCTCGCGGGCAGAAGTTGCCTCAGACGGCACAGGTAGCTATGCAGCAGGGGAAATATCTGGCACGCTGTCTGAATACACCACAAAGAACAAAACCCTTTCATTTCAAGTCTCTGGGCACTTTGGCGTATATCGGCAGTGACTCGGCTTTGGTGGAAACTTCGACAGTGAGGGGATCGGGTTTTTTGGCGTGGCTCTTCTGGCGCTCGGTCTATCTCACGCGTATTGTCCGCTGGCGCAATAAGATCAAAGTAGTGGTGGACTGGGCCCTGAATAT
>JAADGM010000134.1:0-12793 GCA_013152375.1 FCB group bacterium
GTCTTGACAAATTTACATTTTTCCGGATTGTTATCTATGACCGTTAGATCGTAGTCTTCTTTTGCAAATCTGATTGCAAGATTATATCCAACCTCTCCGGCACCGATAATGACGATTTTCATAATAAGTTTATCTTCTGTGACATCTTTAAAAGAAATTTACATCCCGAGGGTAATATTATCCGACCTCGTCTGATTGAAACAAGGATTTGCCCAAAAAAAATGCCCCGACAAATCGGGGCATAAATCAAGTTGAAGTATTGAGTTTATTTTAACAGGGTCATTGTAATGGAATCGGTAAAATCCGGGCCCGTCATTTTTAAAATATACCGGCCGCTGGCTACTGCATTCCCCTGATTGTTCGTACCATCCCAAACGGAAGTGTAATTCGCAGCATCCCTGTATCCTGAAACGAGAGTTCTGACTTCTGATCCATTCAGGTCATAAATCACCAGAGATACATGACCGGGTTTGGCAATGGAGTAGTTTATACTTGTTGAGGGATTAAAAGGATTGGGGTAGTTATCTGATAACGAAGTCTCCGAGGGAACGAAGGCATTATCAAAAGTAACTTCCTGGCTTGAGGTTGAAACATCGATTTCTTCCCCATGCTGTCCTGCAAGAATTACGCTGTTGAATTCTACCAAACTGGAGCCACTGTGATTACTGCCAGGTGCAAATTCAAATTCAAGAACATTCGTAATGTTGCTTTCCGAAACCAGTTCCGTACCCTGAAGACTAAAAATCAGCCCCCTGATGGTTCCCTCTTCCGTTACTCTGTATTCGAATGTATATCCGTCCATAAGAGATTTAACATCAACCAGGCTTAGCTCTGTCGGATTATAAGAGACTTCAAACTGCAGACCATATACGGCAACATCAGACGTAATTGACAAATTCAAATAAGCATCGGTATCCGAATTTGATCTGTTCAGAGTTGATTTGTTGAATCCAACAGTCGCTGCACTGACCAATGTTAGAGACAGGGCGATAACAATAGTTGAGATGATTTTTATTTTGTTCACGAGTTTCTCCTTTTGTATTACGTAAATAAATTAGAGTTTGCTGGTATCTTTATGCAACAAATCTTTTGTAATGACAATGTAACAACATCTATCATTTCTTGTTCCCCTTTAAGTACTCACTCTTTCGATGTCAGCACCAATATTTTTCAATTTTGTTTCGATTTTTTCATACCCCCGATCGATATGGTAAATTCTCGAAACTTCAGTTACCCCTGTCGCAGCGAGCGCTGCTATGATCAGGGATGCACTTGCCCGAATATCAGTGGACATCACCGGGGCACCTGCTAACTGGGAAACACCCTCAACGATTGCAACATTCTGTTCCAGTTTGATCTTTGCGCCGAGTCTGTTCAGTTCGGCCACATGGGTGAAACGGTCACGATAGATCTCATCAATAATGATGGAATCTCCCGTTGCTCTGGACATGAGTGCCATCCATTGAGCCTGCAAATCGGTCGGAAAACCCGGATAGGGTGCCGTTGTAATATTCACGGGCCTGATCCCTGCTCCGCTTTTCGCCAGGATGGAATTACCCGATATCTCCAACTCGCTCCCCGCCTCCTGCAGTTTGTTTAAGACAATTGAGAGATGCCCCGGGTTCACTGCGTGTAACCTGATCTCCCCACCCAACAGCAGATTCGTTATGAGAAATGTTCCGGCTTCAATCCGGTCCGGAATGATGGTGAAGTCAAGTTCATTCCTTAATTCCTGTACTCCCGTGATGCACAGGCGGGTACTGTCCTGCCCGGTGATGTCCGCCCCCAGTGCAGTCAGAAAATCGATAAGCGCCGATATTTCAGGTTCACAGGCTGCATTTTGGATAACGGTTTTCCCCTTTGCTTTAACGGCGGCCATCAGTGCATTTTTTGTTGCACCGACACTGGAAATTTCAAAATTGATATCAGCTCCGCGCGCAGCTCCCTTGACAACAATATAGCCTTCTTCCAAAGTGACCTCTGTCCCCAGGGCCTTCATCGCCTTTAAGTGCAGGTCCACCGGCCGCGGACCCCACGCACAGCCCCCCGGCAGCGACACCTTTGCATACCTGAAACGACTCGCAAGAGGACCCAGCACATCAAATGAGGCACGCATCGTTTTCACCACCTCATAAGGAGCAACAGGGTTATTACAAGTCGTCGTATCAATTTTCATCACCCCGTTTGAAAATTCAACTTTTGCCCCTATGATCTCCAGGAGCTTTCGCATGGTCCTCGTATCACGCAGGTCGGGGACATTCCGCAAAATAAAATGACCCGGAGTGATTAAAGTTGCCGCCATGATGGGGAGCACCGCATTTTTGGCTCCGCTGATGTGAACATCTCCGCTAAGCGGATGCCCGCCCCGGATAATAAATTTATCCATCTATGAGTATTTTCCCTTCCAATAAACGGGTTGCCTGTTCCAGTCCCGAGGTTGTCACCACCTCTCCACTTAATAACGAAGCAATCTCTTTGATTCTTTCATCCCGTTTCAATTTTTGGAATTTACTTACGGTCCGATTGTTTTTTTGTTCTTTGAATATTTTAAAATGTGTCCGCCCTCTGGAGGCAATCTGCGGGAGATGGGTTATGCACAAGACCTGCTTGCAGCCGCCCAGCTCTTCAAGAATCTCTCCGATTTTCAATGCGGTGCGGCCGGATATACCCGAATCAATTTCATCGAATATCAGCGTATCCACACTATCCCTGTCGTGCAACACCATTTTTATCGCCAGCATAAAACGGGAGATCTCTCCTCCCGAAGCAATCCGGGTCAGCGGCCGGATTTTTTCACCCACATTCGCAGAAATATAGAATTCGCAGGTGTCCAGCCCGGTGGGAAGCATACTGCCGGCTTCAAGCTGCCCCAGTAATATTTTTAATTGTGTGTCCGGCATATCCATGCGGTCTAATACAGAGAGTATTTTCTGTTCCAGCCGGGAGGCATTTTTTTTTCGCATACGGCTGATTTTCTCAGCCAGCTTGAAATACTTTTCCCGGGCCCGGTTTAGATCGTTTTGTAAGGCCTTGAGTTGGGAAGCACCGCTGTCAGAGCGGGATAATTGGGTTTCAATCTCCTCACGATAGGCAATCGCTTCTTCCAGACTCCCGCCATATTTACGTTTCAATTTCTCCACGTGCTGCAGCTGATCCGAGAGCTGATCTAATCTCGCATCATCCGCAACGATACCCTGTCTGATCTGAATCAGGTCTGCTACAATATCATCTGTCTCCAGTTGAAGACTATCCAGTCTTTCAGCAATCGTCCTGATCTGTTTATCCGTTTCGGGCAAACCGGATATCTCACGAATACTCTGTGCAACCACTTCCTTCAATGAACCGGGTGATTCATCCAAAAGATTGATCAAATTGGTGAGACCCCTCCGAAGCTCTTCTGCATTGGCGAGAATTTTATACTCCTCACTCAGTTTCAGATCAAGATCATTCGTCAGTGGAATTTCTGTCAATTCCGCCAGCTGAAATTCGTACAATTCCTTCTGTTCAGCAAGTTTTTCGAGTTGCCGGGTCTGCAAATCGATTTCCTGCTTCAGGTTCACAATACCAGAGTATAAATTTGCCAATATTTCCAACTCTCTCTGGTAATTACCAAAAGCATCCAGATATTCCAAATGATTTTCCGCATTGAGCAGTCTCTGATGATCATGCTGACCGTGAACATCTACAAGAAATTCGGTCTTCTGTCTCAATTTTTCAACTGAAATGGGTATATCGTTCAGAAAGGACCTGGATTTCCCGTTTGAATAATAAATCCGCCGGATGATATCAATTTTATCACCATTCGTGAACTCCCCTTCAACAACGGTCGAGCCGGCACCTGTGCGAATGTTATCCCGGGAGAATCGTGCCCCCAGTAAAGATGTGAGGGCACTCACCAGTATGCTCTTCCCTGCACCGGTCTCACCGGTTATTATATTCAGACCGGTCATAAAATTGACCGTCATATCATCGATAATGGCAAAGTTCTTAACGTGAAGTGATCTTAACATTTTTCATTTGTATGAAAATGATGTATCCGAAAGATCCGCCGATAATATCCGTAATGCCATCCAAAAACTCGGGGAAACGTCCCGGCACGAAACTTTGTAATATCTCGTCAAAAATCGGAAAAATGAAAATGATCAATAGTGCAGCCAACCTGATCTTAAAGCTTTTATCACCATTTTCCATAGCATTAATGAGCAGAAAACCGAAAATCAAATATTCGAAAAAATGAACGATTTTATCATTATGCATCAGAAATCGGACTTTCGGGAGCTGACTGGCTTCGAGAGATGAAATGAACAGCACGAGTAAAGCATAACCAATGAATAACCATGTCTTGTAAGATTTAAGGGGCAGAAGTAAGCGCGGCATAAGCCTCCGGAATATAGGTTATAAGATCTGAGGCTACCAGGCCTTTCGGGCCCCGATCTCTGATGAATAAATTACCGGCCTCGGCATGGAGCCAGGTTGCAATCATTGCTGTATCGTCAATAGAGTATCCCTGCGCCAGCAATCCTCCAAGAAGTCCTGACAGCACATCACCGCTTCCGGCCGTCGCCAGAATCGGATTACCCTGTGTCATGAAATGAATAAGACCTGAAGCGGTCAGGATCAGTGTAGGAGCACCTTTTAAGATCAGTACTCTCCCCTGAAGTAATGCCGACACCGATTCAAGGGCGCCTAGGGGATCAGCCATGACCGTCTCCTTTTTTTTATCAAACAGACGACAGAACTCATGCAAATGCGGAGACAAAATTGACTTTTGCGGCAACTCCGATATGGCAATTGAATCGTTTATCAGCGGTTCAAAACCGGATGCATCAAGAACCAGCGGTTTCTGCCAACTTCTTAGAATTGCTCCCGTCAGGGCTGCCGATTCGGGCACAGTAGAAAGTCCCGGACCACAAATTAAAACATCTCCCCAGCCAAGCTCCCTTATTATCTCGTCCTGGGCATCGTCGGACAAATAGCCCGCATGATTATCTTCAACAGGAATGGTAATGGTTTCCGTCGAGGCTGATTCGAACGCTGAATTCAGGCTCCCTGGTACGATGGATCTGATTATCCCACAGCCACTCCTGTAGGCACTTCTGCAGGCGAGCACAGCGGCGCCAGTCATGCCTTTTGAACCTGCCAGGGTGATGATCTTCCCCCGGGAATATTTATGAGCCTGAACCGGATGTGGTTTTAGCCGTGATCGAATATCCCCGATGGTGATCAAATCCCGTATCACCTCATCTTTATCCAAATCGTCAAAGCCAATATCAAGCGTAACAACTTCACCGGCATAGGACAATCCGTCATTTAAAAAGAGACCCGGCTTGGGATACCCCATTGTAAGGGTTAATTTTGCTCGCACTGCGCAGTTTCCGATAGTCCCGGTATCCGTATAAATTCCCGAAGGGATATCAAGCGAAATCACATTTGCGGCTGAATTGATTTTATGGATCAGAATTTCATACATTCCCTCAATATCACGCTTCAACCCTATACCGAATACTGCATCCACAACCCAGTCAAAAGTTCTGAATTCAACCGTTTCATTATAGATAATGACCGTGTCCTCCGGGATTTCGTGAGATTTAACTACTTTTCTCTCCTGCTCGGATTCGGACAATAAAAGCATGGTCGAGTTGATCCCGAATTGCAGCAGGTAATGATGCATAACAATGCCGTCTCCTCCATTGTTACCCTTGCCCGCGACGATAAGAACGGTCTTGGAAAATACATCCTGAACGGTGTCTGCAAAATACCGGGCAGACTGCAATCCCGCATTTTCCATCAAGTCTGCACCGCTGAGCCGACCCGATTTGATCGTCCGCTCGTCCAGCCGTCTGGCTTCGCTTTCGGAGAGTATGGGAATCATTTTATTTCGAGGACGGCCACTGCCGTGGCGTAATGCTGCGTATGTGAAATAGAGATTTGAACCGTATGCCCCTGCTCCTGAATCTCGACAAAGGGTGCCCCGTCTTCCCGGCGAGTTATGCAAATATTTTTCAGGGGAATTATTTTAGTTTTGTCATAGGACAGGAGTGCCTTTTTCACGGCTTCTTTTGCTGCAAACCTTCCGGCGTAATGCCTGGCCTGAACTGTTCGGCCCGAACAGTAAGCAATCTCCTCCGGGGTAAAAATCTTTTCGACAAACCGGGGACCGTTGCGGTCGAGTACCTCCTGTAAACGTTCGATTTCGATAATATCTGTCCCGACATAGATCACCGTCCGGCTTCCAGTTCCAAAACCTTTAAAATATCGGAAAAGTTCTCGAGGTCATAATCTGCACCGGAATGAACTGTCCCGAATCGATCCCCATATTTTGCAAAAGCAGTTCTCATCCCAACTTCGTTTGCGCCGATAACATCACGTTCCGGCCAGTCTCCGACCATCAGGATATCCTCTGCCTCACAACCGAGACGTGATGCAATTAATCGAAAGGGTTTAGCAGACGGCTTATGTTCACCTGTATCCTCAAATGTTACCACAGCATCGAAAATATGGTGCATATTCACCGAGCAGATCCTCATCCACGCTTCCCGCGCCGGGGCATCGGAAACAACACCGAGTTTATAACCCATTTTGGCCAGTTTCTGCAGTGTACTGTTCACATAAGGATAGGGAACAAGCGAGGCTTCCTTCGCCTTTCGATAGGCCACTATCCCCGCTGCAAGATATTTATAGTTTACTTCCCCGAGTTCTTTTTCGATGAAATCATCCAGAACTTCCTGATATTCAACCCCTTTCTGCCAGTAAATACTGAAGATTTTCTCGGCTGCTTTAATCGGGTCGATATCCATCCCGGCTTCGATCATCCCTCTCACGGCCGAATCAACCGACCGTTCCTTCATCTGCATAAAATCAAGCAGGGTATTATCCAGGTCAAAAACTACCGCTTTAATCATGGTTAAAAATAAAATAAAAAGGGCGATATGATTCGCCCCTTTTATTTGCTGAAATGTGAATTATTTTAATTCTCTAATTCTTTGTAATATTTTTTTAACTCATATTGTGCCGATTTACCCCACTCCCTGTCATCTAAAATTTTCTTCCAGGATTCAAGGGCGGCTACTTTTTTCCCCAGGCATTTTTCTGCAAGTCCCAGCTCGAAGTAAGCTGCAGCATAATTCGGTTTCAAATCGAGGGCTGCTTTCGCGGCGGTTTCGGCTTGATCACATTTGTCTTCAATATTATAGACCGAGGCGAGTCTCCAATATGCCGAATAAGGCTTTTTGTTATTTTTGATGGCAAGACGATAGTTAAGGATTGCAGCATCATTTTCATTTTTCTCCTGATGAATGATACCCAATAATTCGTAGGCCCGGTAGTAGGTTGGGTCCAGTTCAACCGCCTTATCCAAAACGACAATGGCCTCATCGTTTTTCCCAAGTGTTTGCAGGATCTTGCCTTCAGAATAATAGGCTTTTGTGTAATCCGGTTTAATCTCCGTGGCCTTTTTATACCATTCTACAGCCGTCTCAAAATCATTTTCCTTGGCATAGATATCACCCAGTAATTTCCGCGCTTCAGCATGTCCCGGATCCTGCTCGACCAGTTTGTTGAGATAGTTTTTGGCTTCAGCAAAATCAGATAATTTATAGTAAGCGTAAGAAATTCTAAAGAGAGCCTGACTGAGTGTGGGATCATATTCCAGCGCTTTTTTGTATTTTGGAATGGAATCCTGGTATTTCTTCCGACGCTGTTGATCATTCCCTTCGTTATAAAGTTTTGAAGCAATCGCGGAGATGGCCTTTGAATACTTTTCTTCGAAGGGATTTAATTTCCTGGCAATTTTATAATTGGCCACTGCATCATCAAAATTATCCTGACGATAATAAACCTGCCCCTTCATATAATAACCAAGGGCAAAATCCGGGAACTTCACAATTGTGCTGTCAAAGGATTCCATCGCTTCGTCGTAAGAGGCCATCTTGAAAGTCTTTTGTCCATAAGACATCAAATCACTTAACGTTTTCAACTTTTCCCAGTAATTGATGATATCTACATTCTTCGGATCTACGGTATTAGCTTTCACCATGAAATCCTTGGCTTTGTTTAAATCATCGAGTTTAACTGCAATTTGTGCACCCAGCAATAAAAGATCCGCATCATCTCCGGATGATGAGAGGGCAGCTTCAACTTTTGCAAGAGCATCGGGATATTGCCCTGATTCCACTGCTTTCTGTGCTTCACTGAATTGATCAGCCTGAGCAAAAAGGAAAACCGAAATTAAGAGATTGATTAAGACAATTTTCAAAGTGTCACTCCTCTGTTATTCAAAATTCTGTGCTGAAGGCGGGACTCGAACCCGCACGAGAAATTTTCTCACTGCCCCCTCAAGACAGCGTGTCTACCAGTTTCACCACTTCAGCATATCATCATTCGCCGCCGGTATCTGATCCTTTTTCACCGCCAATATCTGACCCGGACGGACTGTCCTGAGTCCCGGTCGGGTTATCAGCGGGGTTGGCGGGGCTATTCAAATCCAGGGGAGCACCCAGATTACCCACATCTGATTTGGCTTTCTGACTGATAATACTTCCCCCCGTCGCTGCGTTGGTTACATCAGGTGTATTGACGAGATTGATACTGATTGACAGGAGCATGAAAGCCGCCGCCAGTCCAATCGTGATCTTGGTGAGGAGTTTATCGGCACCTTGTCCGCCGAAGGCCGCCTGGACGGCTGCCCCTCCCATGGCTGTCCCCATACCGCCGGTTTTACTGGATTGGATCAGAATTATGCCCATCAACAGCAGACAGACCACAACAAAAATGAAAATTAAAAACCCGTACAACACTGTTAACTCTCCTTACGATTTAAATTGTTCGTAAATCTGACAGAAGGTTTCACATTTCAAGGATGCTCCCCCAATGAGGAAACCGTCAATTCCATCAGTTATCAATAATTCTTTTGCATTCTCCGGGTTGACGCTCCCCCCATACAGGAGTGGAACCGCGTTACCGGGAAGACTCATGTCATTCAGAATATCTCTGATAAGTCCGTGTGCACCACCGGCTTGTTCCGGTGTGGCAGTTCTGCCCGTACCGATAGCCCAAACCGGTTCGTAGGCAATACAAAATCCCTTGTTTGGTATCTCGGACATATCTTCAAATGCAGACTCAAGCTGGCTTTTCAACAGCGCATCCGTTTGGCCGGCTTCTCTTTGTTCAAGCGTTTCACCAACGCACAGAATGATTTTCAGGTCATCCTGCAGAGCTCTTTGAATTTTTTTTGCAATCGTCTGGTCATTTTCTTTGAAAATATGTCGGCGCTCCGAGTGACCGAGAATGACCCACTGACAACCTGCCTCTTTCAGCATTGCAGTTGAAACCTCTCCGGTGTAAGCCCCTGAGGATTCAAAATAGACGTTCTGTGCCCCGATTTCAATTGTGCTGTCCTGCGCTGCTTTCACAGCCGGAATAATTCCTGTAAAAGAAGGACAAAGAATGATCTGTGCGGTATCAGACATAATGTTTTTCGACACCAGTTCATGGATGAAGTTAACGCCCGCTCCGGAGGTTAAGTTCATTTTCCAGTTAGCAACACAGTATTTTGATCTATTCATGATCGTCCAGTGCTTTAAAAGCCGGCAGCTCCAGACCGCTCAATAACTCGAGAGAAGCCCCGCCACCTGTTGAAATATGGGTGAATCCATCCATGCCAAGTTCAAGGCTTTCAATTGCAGAAGCCGTATCACCACCACCCACGATAGAAACAGCTCCTTCTTCCGTTTCATTGATGATCGCATGGGCGATGGAATGAGTCCCTGTCGAGAAGGCAGGTATTTCAAATACACCCAACGGGCCGTTCCATAAAATTGTTCCGGCCTGGTCCAAATGAGATTCAAAGATCATCGACGTTTCGGGACCAATATCAAATCCGCTCTCATCCTCTTCCAGTTCGTCGAGTTTCGCAACCCTCCAGGGAGAATCTTCGTCGAGTTCGGGAGCCGCAACGACATCTACCGGGAGTATAATCTCAACGTCATTTTTGTCCGCTTCGGACAGAATTTTCTTTGCGATTGAGAGTTTTTCCTCTTCAACCTTTGAGTTCCCCACCTTTTTCCCCGAGACTTTGAGAAAAGTAAAAGCCATTGCACCGCCGATGATGATCTTATCCGCCTGTTTTAAAAGATTGTGGATCAGTTCGATCTTACCGGTTACCTTCGCCCCCCCAAGAATTACCACGAAAGGGTGTTTTGGAGATTGTATCGCGCGTGACAGATATTTTCGCTCTTTTTCAAGCAAAAAGCCGGAGGCAGATAATCTGAAAAAATCCAAAACTCCTACATTTGATGCATGAGGCCTGTGAGCAGTTCCAAAGGCATCATTTATGTAAATATTCCCGTGTTTTGCCAAACGCTCTGAAAAGCTGCTGTCATTATCGGTCTCCCCCGGATGAAATCGTAGATTTTCCAATAAATGCACTTGACCCGGACCCAGGTTATTTGAAACCGCCAGAGCTTCTTCCGAGATACAATCCGTCGAGAATTGGACAACCTGCCCCAATAATCTTTCCAGAACACTAGCCACAGGTTCCAAAGATAGCTCCGGCACCACCTTGCCTTTGGGGCGACCCAAATGCGACATCAGAACGACGGAAGCACCGCGCTGAAGGCAATGGCGGATTGTCGGCAGTGCAGCCCTGATGCGAAAATCGTTCTGCACATCACCATCGATAAGCGGTACATTAAAATCCACCCTCACCAGACAACGTTTTTTATTGAGATTTAGTTCTGCTAGTTTTCGCATGAATTCAGTCAAAATTCAGAACGCAAATATCGGATTCTTATCGTTCATGAAACAAGACTTTTGCAGATTGCAAACTGCTAATTTTCCTGATAGAATCAATGCTTTTTCACCTGCACTATCATTGATTTACAGATCGAAATTGTAAGCTGAATCATAATGAGCGGTCACGCCTTAACCGGAAATCGGGAGTCGCAATTGTGAATATGCCTACCCTCTCCGCCCCCTGATCTTTCAACTCTTTCGCGCACGAATTCGAAGTTGCACCAGATGTGAGCACATCATCGATGAGTAGAATATTCATCCCATCGCAGCTGCCCTTAACCCTGAATGCCCGCTCTGTATTCCTGCGCCGTCCTTCAATATCGAGCTTTGTTTGAGAATCGGTCCATACAACCCTTTGAAGCAGGTGCGCTTTCACAGGAAGATGAAATCTTTTCCCGATAGTCCGGGCAATTATGTCGGCCTGGTTGAAACCCCTTTCCCGATAGCGAACCTTATGCAGCGGGACCGGTATAATTACATCAATCTGCATTATTTCAGGTGCATCTTCCAATTCTGAAAGCGCCAGTTCAGAAACCTTTCGTAGGAGTCTCTTGTAACCGTTGTATTTGCTGTTGTGGATGCAATCCTGCAGGACCTCATTAAACCAGTAGGCGGAATATGCGAAATCAAGGTGTTCCCCGGTCGTGACCTCTTTGATCCAGTTACCGATCTTAGTGGGAACCAACTGCTCAAAACAACTCCTGCAATATCGAATTTCACCGGAGCTTAACTTTTTTTCACAGAATTTGCAGTATTGGGGGTAGATAAAATCAAGAAGCTCTTCGTAAAGATGAGTGATCATCCTATCTCCCAGGAGATCAATCCCCGGGGACTTCAGAAGTCGCAGTTTGTTTTGACTCCTCCTCATCTCCGAATTTGACCGACACGATTTTGGAAACGCCCTCTTCCTCCTGAGTGACGCCGTAAAGGAAATCGGCCTCTTCCATGGTCAACTTGTTATGAGTAATGACAATGAACTGCGTATTTTCGGAAAATTGGCGCAGTACCCGGGTGAATCTTGTAATATTGCTGTCGTCAAGGGGAGCATCAACTTCATCGAGGATACAAAACGGACTGGGTTTTACGAGATAAATGGCAAACAGGAGGCTTATCGCCGTCAGGGCTTTTTCACCTGCAGACAACATCCTGATAGTCTGGGTTCGTTTTCCAGGTGGCCGGGCAATGATCTCAATTTCCGCATCGAGCGGGTCCTCACTACCAACCAGTCTGACATGAGCCTCTCCTCCGTCGAAAAACATCTTGTAAGTTTTCTTGAAATTTTCGGCTACCTGTTCAAAGGTTGTGATGAATTTCTTACGCGCCTCCGTATCGATTTTCTCGATGGATTGTTTTAGATTATGCTCAGACTCGCTTAAATCATCAAATTGTTTTTTTAAAAATTCGTAGCGTTCGGATTCTGCTTTATACTCCTCTGCAACAGCCATATTGATGGGACCTATGCGATTGATTGAACGGTCGATCGCTGCAATAGAATCTCTGAGCTCATCGATATTGATCTCATTTAGATCCAAGATCCGTTTAGGGACTTCCTGATGATAAACCTCGCGAATCTTGTTACTGATCAATTCTTTTTCTTTTGTTAATTCGGCAAGTTTGAGTTCCGCCTGGCGGATCTGTTGGATATTTTCTTCTTTAACTTTCTGACGATCTCTGACATTTCGCTGTAAATCCTGCATCTGTTCGTATAATCCGTCATAGGTATCCTGTATCGTGCGTTTTTTATCTACCAGAATATTCTGTTCGCGGATAAGATCCTCTTTCGTGATTGAGTTTTCAGCGATGGATTGTTCGAGTTTATGCACTTTTTCGTCAAGACGATCGGAGGCGGCTTTGATTTGCTTTTTCCTGTTGATCAGCTCATCTAACTGATTTTTTGAAGCCTCAAGACGATAACCCAATCCTTCAAATTCCTTTTCAATCTCCACCAGCTTTACACGGGAGTCCTGTTTCTCCTGCTGTTTTTTATTGAGATCTTTATTGA
>JAADGM010000134.1:12812-27712 GCA_013152375.1 FCB group bacterium
TGGCGGCGATTTCAGTCTGAATGGATTTATATTCAGATTTTAATTCGTTAAGGGCCTCATTTAATTTGGTCTGCCTGATGCCGAGAAGTTTGAGTGCATCTAAATTTTCACTGATGATCTCGTCGTTCTCCTTTAGTCTTTCTTTCTGATGCTGGCAGGAATAACGATGCTGCGCAAGTTCCTTTTCAAGCCGGCCGGAATCAGAAACGGACTCATCAAGCTGTTTTGTTTTTTGCTTCAGGGATAGGCGTACAGCGTCTGCTTGACTTTTTAAATTCTGGATATTGTTTTCTATTCGAAGCAGTTTTTTTTCGGTAGACTCTATCTCAGCTTCTAATTTCACCAGTTGATCCTGGCGTCCTATTAGAGATTCTTTGGATTTTCCGCCAAATTTTATTACCGTTGATCTGCCAAGATAGTCTCCTCCGTTTGAAACCCAGTTATAACGCCTGCGGTGTTCAGGTTTTAATTCACGAAGTTCTTTTGACTCAACCAGGCGGACATCCCCCAGCAACGCTGTGAACAGTGCTGCCAGTGATGCGTCATATTTTAAGACCGACAGAATCGCTGCTCCCGGAAAATCTTTTTCCGGTTGGACTTTTTGTTTCTCCCCCAGTCCGTCCAGAGTCACAAAACTAATGCCGAAATCTGTTTTTTCTTTCAGTCGGTTGAGATTTTGAAGTGCATTATCAGTTGTATCAACCACGATATAATTAAGCGCTTCCCCCAGAGCCGTTTCAACGGCTATCCTATGAGATTCTTCAACGCTGAGAAGATCTGATACACAACCGATAATTCCCTTAAAGTCATCCTGATGCGTTAAAATGTACTTTGTACCTGAGGGCTTACCCTCGTGGGTGGAGATAATCTTTTGATAAAATTGATAGCGGGAGGTCAAGGCGGTCAAACCGGATTGGGTTTTTGAAAAGATTTCTTTTTCACGGATCAGCAGCTCTTCTGCTTTGGCCTGCTCCTCCTGCAGTTTTTCAACCTCAAGGCTTAATCCCGAATTGATCTTTTCTATCTGGTTCAATCTGCCCTGAAGTTCATCCGCCTCAAATTGTCGGGCTGATAATCTTTCGAGGAATCCCTTTTTCTGCTCCTGGAGCCGTTCGATCAGATTTCTTTTTTCTTCAATCTCCGCCCTGGTTTTGTGAAATCCGGATTCGGCCTGATAAACACGCTCAAGTTGTGAATCGAGTTTTTTCCTCAAAGTGTTATACCGGGTCTCCGCCTCACGGTACCTGGAGGCAACGGTGTTATATTCCTGAGATTTTTCCCTGAAAGCTGCTTTTTGTGCTTCGATATGCGGCTTATGGGCGTTGATTTCAAGATTGAGCTCCTCAATCTGCCGCTGAATTGTCTCAATCCGCGTTTTAGTCTGGACGGACTCGTCAGAATACTGTTTAATCCGCAGCTCCCCGGCTTTTTTCTGCTCCGTCCATATCAGCAGATTATTATTGATCTCACCCAGTTTTTTTTCCAGCGTATTTACCGATTCGCTGTAGTTTTCCAGTTCAACTTTTGCAGCTTCAAATTTCCCCTGGGTTTCTGCGATCAGCTCTTCGTCCAGATTTACCTGTCCTGAAAGTGCGGCCTGGCGACTCCGTCGCTCAGAAACTCTGGCTTCAAGCGGTGCAGCTTCCATCTCCAGCAACTGGATTTCAGCCTGGGCCAACAGGATCTCGGAGGATACTAATTTATCCGAAAGTTTTTTATGACGTTCAAACCGTTTTAGCTGGAGTCTGAGGGAATTGACATTATTTTCCACTTCAAGGATGATATCAGCCACGCGGTCCAGGTCTATTCGGGCAGCCTCCAGTTTCCTGAAAGTTGTCTGGCGCTGTTGCTTATAATAATTTATCCCGGCAGCTTCTTCAAATAATTTTTTCCGCTCGTCGGGATTGTGCGAAATGATTGAATCGATCATTTTTAATTCGATGACCGAATACGCATTGGGGCTCAATCCTGAATCCATGAACAGACCCGTGATATCTTTTAACCTGCAGGGAACTTTATTGAGCAGGTATTCACTCTCTCCGCTGCGATAGAAACGCCGTGTTATCTCAATCTCGGTGTATTCCAGCGGAAGACGTCCTTTGTCATTATTGATTGTCAGAGAGACCTCACAAAAACCGAGCGGTTTATAATTTTTTGCCCCTTTGAAAATCACATCTTCCATCTTTTGCGAACGCAGTACGGTGGTTTTCTGTTCACCCAAGATCCACCTGATGGCATCAACAATGTTAGATTTCCCGCAGCCGTTCGGGCCGACAATGGAAGTAATACCTTCACCGAACTGAAGGTCAGTTTTATTCAGAAAGGACTTAAAACCCTGTATATGTAATTTAGATATATACATTTATGTTTTTATAAGAGCGATAAAAGCTGTGTCGGGCTAAAGTATCTGTTCATATGAGATCTCTGAAATAAGATTAGCATTTGTTTGTCATGAAGCAGAAATAAAAACACAGGATCGGTGCTTTATCCGGGGGGCCAGGTCATTTGACGACCGCCGAGCAGATGCAAATGCAGATGATCTACCGCCTGCCCTCCTGCTTTACCCGTGTTGATAACCCAGCGGTAACCCTTTTCATGAAGCCCGAGATCTCGACTGATTGAATTCGATAAGAGACCCATATCAGCCAGCAGCCAACTGTTCTCATCCGTAAAATCGAGGGTGGATCCCAGATGCTTTTTGGGAATGATGAGTATGTGCACAGGTGCTTTCGGGTCGATATCCTTAAAGGCTATACAATTTGTATTTTCAGCCACGATTTCCGCTGGAATTTCTTTACGGACAATTTTACAAAAAAGACAATCTTTCACAGAGCCTCCTTTATTTCCAGAATACGGTGAATTTGATGAGCATGGCACCGTCTATCTTGTCGTTCGACGTATAGGCCACGACGACCAGCGTTTTTGATTTGCCATACCCGAACTGAATGCCAGGACCAACTGACCATTGGGGCGAAAAATCATACGCCTGTGAGGTGAGTTCCCCCAGCCTCCCAAGGCCGGTGATGAAGCCTGCTTCAACGGTGATCAGGGGTCTGAACGATCCGGCCAGCGCATTATCGAACAGTACTTTTGAAATCCCCAGGCTCACGGGAAGATAAGTCACCAGTTTTTTAGTGTCTTCGGCAATCCCGTAATCGTAGATCACATAGTTGATTTCTTTTCTCTCAAAGTGCAGACCTGCACTGATGTTGTACTGGAGCACAGCCGAATAATTATAGGCCAGGATATAGTTGAATCCCGTACCGTTATTCGTGATCCCGACAGATGCACCATGATGGACATCCGCCAACGCAGTCTGGTATGCAAACAACACCAGGAACAAGACCATAGTTTTTGAGCACACGGGTTTCATTCTATCGAAAAGGTTCCGCCAAACCGGAACTCTCCGGTTCACATTCCCTCTTGATGAACATACGCATTCACTGATTTTTTCCCCGATCATAAAACGAGGACAACCTTCCCCATCTGCTCCCGGTTCTCAATCCGTTCGTGCGCTTCCCCGACAGCTTCCAGCGGAAATATTTTATCCACAAAGGGCTTGTATATTTTTGCGTGAATCTTCTCCATCACCTTCCTGAAGGTATCAAGATCACTCATGGTTGACCCGAGGATGCTCTGTTGTTTCATGAATAAATGTCTAAGGTCAAGATTCACACCGGGGCCGGTGGTAGCCCCACAGGTGACAATTCTGCCGCCACGACCCAACAGCCGCAAGCTTTGAGGCCAGGTTGCAGCTCCGGGATGCTCAAAGATCACATCAATCCCTTTCCTCCCAACAAGTTCTTTGACCTGCCGGCTCCAGCGGTTCTCCGAATGAATGAACACATGATCCGCTCCCAAATCAAGTGCGAAAGTACGCTTTTCTTCAGAACCCACAGTAGCGAGTACCCGCCCTCCAAGGTCCTTTGCGATCTGGATGGCAGCAGAGCCCACGCCGGAGGTTCCCCCATAGATCAGAACCGTTTCACCCCTTTTAAGTCCTGCACGTTTCACCAGCATTTGATGGGCTGTAAGGAATACCAGCTGCATGGATGCTGCTTCCGGAAAGGAGAGATGGTCCGCCATTGGATGGATGTTCGCGGTGTCAGCGATGTAATATTCGCATTGAACGCCGCTCTCTGTCTCACCGATAATTCCAAATTTTCTACAATAGTTCTCTCTACCTGCAAGGCACTGTTCACAATTCCCGCAGAACCGGTTCGGTTGTATGACGACCCGGTCTCCAACGCCCCAGCCGGTTACGGATTTGCCAATTTCACTGATAACACCGGCGCCGTCGGACCCAAGAATCAGCGGCAAATCCAAGTGCATCCCGGGAATTCCATTCCGGATCCAGAGATCAAGATGGTTCAATGCTGCAGCCTTGATCTGTACAAGCACTTTATCTTCAGGGCAAACAGGCTTAGGGACTTCGTCCACCCTGAGGACTTCCGGCCCGCCGTGCTCATGAATCCGTACTGCCTTCATTCTATGTCCTCATAGTCTGCATCCTGAATATCCATATCTGCTGTTCTGGTTGATTTCCCTCTGCCGCTGCGGTTCTGCGGTGATCCTGACCGCGGACGGTGGTCGTCATCCCGGCCCTTCAGATAGTCCGCAATGGACCTTAACAGCCAGTATCCCAGCAGGAAAAAAATAATGATTCTGAATAAGCTCATCAAAACTTACTCTTGATTGGATTGAAGAATTTCGTTCCCTGAACCGGCGTGCGGATGAAAGCAAGGATCTCTTCAAGATCTTTTTCGTTGTTGACAAAATCAATATCATTGGTATTGATGATCAGGAGCGGACTCTTGTCATAACGGAAAAAATACTCATTATACACCATATTCAACGCATCGATATATTTCCAGTCCATGTTCAGCTCATAATCCCTGCCGCGTTTCATGATATTATCCATCAGGTGATCGGTATCGGACTGCAGGTAGATGACCATGTCCGGATAGGTGACATTTTTCTCCAGCAAATTGGCAACGCTGTTGTAGAGGGACATTTCTTTATCATTGAGGTTCAGCGAGGCGAACAGGCGATCCTTGGCAAACATATAATCCGCCACTACCGCCTTGGTAAATAACTCCATCTGCTGCAGATCGAGCTGCTGTCGATACCGGGATAACAGAAAAAATAACTGGGTCTGAAAAGCATATTGTTCGGGGTTTTTATAAAAGTCAGCCAGAAAGGGATTCTCTTCGAACTCTTCCATCACCAACCGGGCATCCAGCCGCTCGGCCAATATTTTCGCGAGACTGGTTTTACCCACCCCGATGGTACCTTCAATGGTTATATAATAGGCAGATTTCATGCAATCAATTGGTAATCGCTGTTAACTATTTGTATTTCGGAAGTATCACTGCAATTTGACAGGAGTTCCAGAACCGTCTGATGGGTTCCGGCAACCTGAAACTCCGGGGCAATGTCGGCCCAGGGCTGAAGCACGAATTTCCGTTCAGACAATCCCGGATGAGGGAGCTGCAGGGTCTCATGCCTGATTATAAGATTTTCATAAGTCAGAATATCAAGATCGAGGGGCCGTGGAGAATTCCGTGGCTGAGCCGTTTTCCTGCCCGCTTCTGACTCAATTTTTTTTAACAACTGCAGTAATTTAAACGGGGGCAGGATCGTTTCGATGTGAATTACACAATTTAAAAACTTCCGCTGTTCTGTATTGTAAAGAGGTGGTGTTTCATATACGGGCGACGTCTGTAATACCTGAATTTCATCAGATGCGGACAATTTTTCAATTGCCGTAATAATATGGCCCGACCTGTCACCGGTATTTGATCCCACTCCCAGAAAGCTGTTCATTCCGAATTCCGCCGCTGTGTGATTTCGACCTCTATGGAGTCAAATGCCCCTGCAATCGGTGCGCTGATCTTCCTGACCCTGACAGTAACCGCATTAAAGTGATCCAGCGCCAGGATGGCTTTACCGATCCGATCGGCGGCCGTTTCAATGAGGTTGAATTTATTCTGCGTAAAGACCGTTTCAACGGTTTTATGGATAGTGGAATAATCTGTCGTTGTGGTGAGCTTATCTTCCGCCACGGCGCGGGTGAGATCTGCATCGATTTCCACATCGATCTCAAAAGGCTGCCCCAGGCTCTTCTCTTCCGGGAAGCAGCCGTGATAACCGTACAGTTTAATGTTATTTAATCTGATTCTACCCATGTTATTGGTGAAGCAATACTGCCGCGAAAGTCCGGTCCGATCACCCGATCGTAACTGTCTGCTTCAAAAGCAATTTCCATTAAATACTACCCATAAATTTAATACCTGAAAGTGTATCTGTTTGGGGTGAATTTTGTCTATATGCGGTGGATTTTCCGCTACAGTAGCAGGAATAAGAATATCGAAACGCAATAACTTGTTAACATCCGGACCCGTTCAAAATTATTCCGCCCATCTGCCAATAGATTCATATTTCACAATACGTTTTTCAATCAACTTTTCAGGTGAAAGGTCCCTGAGTTGAGCTAGTTCTTCCATAAACGCATTTTTGAGCTTCAAAGCCGATTCCTCCGCATTGAAATGGGCACCTCCAAGCGGTTCGGGGATGATCCTGTCAGCGATTTTCATCTCGAACAGGTCCTGTGCCGTGACCTTCATGGCATCGGCAGCTTCTTTGGCCCTTGTTGCATCCCTGAATAAAATAGAAGCGCAGCCCTCCGGTGATATCACGGAGAACCAGGTATTTTCGAGACATAACAGGCGGTCCCCCACACCGATCCCCAGCGCACCTCCGGAAGCACCCTCACCAATTACGATATTGATGATGGGGACTTCCAGCAAAATCATTTCCATGAGATTTCTGGCGATGGCTTCTGCCTGGCCCCTCTCTTCAGCACCGATCCCCGGATGCGCACCGGGTGTATCGATCAGGGTAAGGATCGGGATGTTAAATTTTTCGGCGAGTTTCATCACTCTCAGGGCCTTACGGTATCCTTCGGGGTGTGCCATCCCGAAATTGCGCGCCAGATTATCTTTGGTGCCGCGACCTTTCTGCTGTGCAACGATCATGACGGATTTCCCCTCAATCTCCCCGATACCGGCTACGATGGCCTTGTCATCCGCGAATTTTCGATCACCGTGCAATTCAAAAAAATCCGACGTTATCAGATTTATATAATCCAGTGAATGGGGACGCCTGGGATGCCTGGCGATTTGAACGCGGTTCCACCTTGTAAGCTTGCCATAGACGGTCTTTTTTTTCCGTTTCAGTTTACTTTCAAGTTGTTTAATATTGCTGCTCACATCCACACCGGTTTTAATCCCGGTAGCTTTCAGGGCGTCAATTTTTTCTTCTATTTCCCTCAACGGGGCTTCAAAATCAAGAATATAGGTTGACATCAAATCCTCAATAGTGTTTTTAACAATATTTCAAGATCAAAGATCAGTGAATGATTCTGGATATAGTACTGGTCAAATGATCGTACGAGTTCTTTCTTTACCCGCATGGATTTCAATTGTGACAGGCCGGTGAGCCCGGGTTTAAACAGAATATTCGGATCCTTCTCCGAATAGTCCACAATCTCGCTGCCCACAAAACTCATCCATCCGCAGAATATTGCCAACAGGTAGGGCAGCTCCCGCAGCCACTGAACAGACGTGATATACTCCGTCACAATGATAAATTTATGATTCAACTGCCAGATCCTGCGCTGTTCTTTTTTCCCGCTGAAAAGAAAGTATAAATGAAACGGGCTCGTTAGAATAATTAGAAAGGCGGAAAGCACGATATCAAACAGACGCTTGGACCAGAGGTGTAAGCGGTCAAACAGCGGAAATTCGATATCCAGCAGGGGTACACCCGCCAGGTTTTCCACGATTCCTTTGCCGATCAGGTTGTGCTCACCGTCAGAAACAAACTTAAAGGCAACAGTTTGTCGTGAGACCTGTTGGATGATGCTCACCATACGGTCCACAGAGTAATTTCGCTGTGGAATGATGATCTCATTGATCCTGTTATTCCGAATAATCGTGGACAGATTATCCGTAAACCCCAGAACGTCGGGGCGTTCCTGATCGTTTTGAGCAGGGTCATCACAGATATAGCCCACCAAATCAAAATCGTATGTGGGGGATTGATAGAGCAGCTCGCCAATCCTGCGAGCTTCGGTATCCACCCCTAAAATCAACGCCCGTCTGGTGAAAAGCGAGTTTTTATGTTTAATATTGATGACGCCGTATCGATACAGTAACTGGACACATATCCGCCAGCAGGCCACGAGGACTCCCGTTATGGCAGAAGAAAATAACAGGACTGCCCGTGAATAAGCAAAAACGGCGCTCATATACGTCAGGGCGGAAGTGAGCAGAAAAGTAAGCCAGGCAATGACGAGCGCTCTCCCGTAGGAAAGATGGTTTTTTTTGTAAAGCGTCAGACCGTTTGCTACGATAAACCATAGGCCGGTATAGACGGCAACCAAATCCCAATGATGCAGATAAAGCGCCAGATCAGGAGTTGTTTGATAGTGATAAGGGTACCAGAACAGAATGGACAGGGAAAAAGCCGTCAGGATTGACAGCAAGTCCAAAGTACCGGATACGATTGCCGTTCGCCGCTGCGCCAAAGACGCCAGTATCTTCGTAAACAACATCGCAAAACGGATTAAAACACCAAACAGCCACCAGGGTTTGAATTCGGATGAATGTTTTTGGAAAAATTTATAGAGTGAATCATGGAATGCCTTCACTGTATCGAAAGGGGCATGTTTCAGGCTTTCCCCTTTGTAGTGAATGATTTGCGTCCCGGGATTATAGACCACTTTGTAGCCTGCTTTTTTGACCCGATAGCAGAAATCCGTATCTTCAAAATACATAAAAAATCGTTCATCAAAATTACCCACAAACTCCAGCATTCGCTGCGGGAACATCATACAGGCGCCGCTCACGGCATCGACACTCTGGATTTTATCCGGGTCCAGATGCGTCAGATTATATTGACCGAATAATTTACTTCCCGGGAACAATCGGTGCAGTCCAAGCAGTTTGGGGAGCACCACAAGCGGAGCGGGGAAACTGCGCCTTGAGGCGAGTTGGAGTTTCCCGTCAGCATCCAGTACTTTACACCCAACGATCCCTACATTATCGTTATTTTCAAGGTAGTTCAGTAATATACTTAAAGTATCCCTTTTAATCATTGTATCGGGATTCAGCAAACACAAATAATCTCCCGTTGCCACTTCGAGGGCGGCATTCACTGCGGCGGCAAATCCGATATTATGCGAATTAGTGATCAATTTTACCTGCCCGTACTCACCGCTCACCATTTCAGCAGAATTATCAAAGGAGTGGTTATCAACCACGATGATCTCCAGCTCTGCCGTCACTTCACTTTGCAGAAGCGCATTCAGGCACTGTCGCAGATAGGAACGAACATTATAGCTGATGATGATGACGGTGATTTTCACAGGCGTTTGAATATTTTTCTCAATTTAAGAGCCGGCACCATTTTGATAGCTTCGAGAATGATCTTTTTTGACATTTTGGACTCACCCACAGTACGATCATTAAAAACTATAGAGATTTCCTTGATGGAATAGCCTTTTACCCATGCTCTGAAATTAACTTCAATCTGGAAAGAGTATCCTTCTGATGAAACTTTCTCGAGTTCAATATTTTCGAGAACCCGTCGGTTGAAACACTTGAACCCTCCGGTGGCATCTGTCACCGGCATCCCCGTAATACCCCGGGCATACACATTGGCAAGGGAACTTAAGATCAGCCGGCTCAGGGGCCAGTTCACAACATTCACGCCATTTATATAGCGGCTCCCAATGACGAGATCGTATTCCTTTGAAGCTTCAACCAGCCGGGGGATGTCTGCAGGATTGTGGGATAAGTCGGCATCAATCTGAACAATACGGTCATACCCATTCTCAAGAGCCCAGCGAAAGCCCGTACAATAGGCGGTCCCAAGTCCCAGTTTTCCTTCCCTTTCGATGAGAAAAAGATGGTCATCATGTTCCATCAGAGCACGCACAATCTTTCCGGTCCCGTCGGGGGAGTTGTCATCGACGATGAGAATATCCGGATTCCCTCCGTTGGTTCTGATCTGCTCGATAAGTTCCCGAATATTCTTGCTCTCATTGTACGTTGGCGAGATGGCCACTGTTTTCATTACGTGCTCCATTCAGCTAATATTTTATGCAGGCACTCCCCGGTTGAATGAACCCGGCCCCCGGCGGCCTCGATTTTATCGGTTTTCAGTCCACTATGAGCCGGCCTGGCAGCCGCTTGTCCAAGCTCCGCAGTCTTGATGGGATTGATCAAAGACGCCGGTAATGCGAAAACATCAGCAATCTCCAGAGCAAATTCATAACGAGAAACATAATTCCGGCTGCCGTAATGATATAATCCGGTCAGTTCCCGATCCAGGGCATATTCTATTAATTCTGTCAGATCGGGCGCATAAGTCGGATTGCTCACCTGATCGGTCACAACGTTAATACTCACGTTGTTTTTCAGGGAAGTATAGATCCAGGCAAAAAAGCTGGCCGAGCTGCGGGGTGAGGCATTATACAGTACATTTGGTCTGATGATCAGCGAGTATGAATGTTTTTCTCTGAGAAGGTTTTCGCTTTCAAGCTTGCTCTTACCATAAACTGAATTGGGACAGGGAGTATCGCTTTCACTGTAAGGTCCCGCTTTACCGTCAAAGACATAATCAGTAGAAATTTGAACGAAAAGACAGGACTCATCACAACAATCGAGGAGATTTTCAACTGCTTTAGAATTCACCCTGTAGGCCGTATCCGGGTCCAGTTCGCAGCCGTCAACATGTGTCATGGCGGCAGTATTGATCACGATTGCAGGAGAATATTTGGAGAAAACCTTTTGTACCTGACGAGGTTCGGTAATATCCAGGAGGTGGATCTTTAATCGGCCATCCTGAACTCCCGGGCGGACAATATCAACTGGGATCACTTCATATTTCCGGTATAATTTTTTCAGGAGGATCTGCCCTAACTGGCCCGCGGCGCCCGTCAACAGAACCGTCACAGTTTGCATCCGTTCTTTTTAAACCTGACTAATTTTTCTTCTATTGAGGAATCACTAAGGGCCAGTATCTCGGCGGATAATATAGCCGCATTGATAGCGCCTGCTTTCCCAACCGCGACTGTGGCCACCGGGACCCCTTTTGGCATCTGTACCGTTGACAACAATGCATCCAACCCATCAGATACACCTCCTGCTAAAGGGACCCCGATAACGGGAAGCGTCGTATGAGCTTTCAGTGTCCCCGCCAGATGGGCCGCCATACCGGCAGCCCCAACAAGAATTCCATAACCC
This sequence comes from FCB group bacterium, assembly GCA_013152375.1. GTDB lineage: Bacteria > Fidelibacterota > Marinisomatia > SCGC-AAA003-L08 > JACNLC01 > JAADGM01. The sequence goes on from JAADGM010000134.1 coordinate 24,125, forward strand.
CTTTCCCGGGCAGAAGCAGCCAGTTGAAGCACTGCATCCGGGTTGCGGTGAGCAGATAAAATAAAGAGTTTCCAGGGAATCTGGAAAAAATCGAAATATGGCTCTGCTGCCAGTATCGTCTCTCTGTCGGACGGACTGCCGATGATGACTGCAACTTTTTTCATCTGCGCTCTCCACTATCTCTATCAAACTGATAGGTCAGCGCCATTACCTCCAGCTGACGCAACAGTAACATTTTTTCATAACCCGGGAAATTCACAAACCCGCTGATCAGCAGTACATTTGTCGATTCGGGGATATTGACAACGAATGTAAAAAAGGGACCTCCCGAATTGCTTTCAGGATGAAAATAAAGTCCCCTTATCACCCTGATAGTCCGGCCGTCCCGGTGCTCTACCGTAGCACTTTGATAAATATCTTCAACGGTAATTCCAGAAACCGTATCATCAAGTATTTGTTTAAGTACTACTTTTGAAACCTCCGGATTTAAAAACTTATCTGCCGGCTGAATGTGATATATCAGCCAACGATAGGGGAACCCTCTGCCCAGCCAGAGAAACTGACGGCTCGAGTCGGATTCGATTACCATAAAATCTTTCTGTATGGTCATATTAATTCCAAATTCCCGCCGGACTTGCTGCATCAGCGGTTTGTTCAGCCCTTTTGACCGCACATAACTCAGAATTCTCTTATCGAGGGCATTGGACATCTCTTTCAGAATCCACTCCCGGTTTTGACTCACTTTGATCTCAAAATCGATGGCATCTTCACCCTGTATGGCAATGAAGGATTGATTTTTTGCATAAATATTATTTATTGAAAAAACGGGAGCTGCTTTTTTTGTGGACTTCCTGAATCTTTCAAATAATTTGTCTCCGGTGGAATCTTCCGGTCGTTTAATTGAGATCACCAGCAGGCCGGGTCCTTTCTTAAAGTTCTCAAACTCAACTGGTCTATGCCATTTTAATTTGAAGATCTTTTCCGGTTTCGGCGTGATGATCCGGTCAGAAAACAGGGAGTCCAAAGTGGCCTCGGCGTAGGGTTTGTCCTGTATCGAACAAAAAATGTGAACCACATTCAGCTCACCGGTTGTTTCCGGCAGATAACCACAGGCTAAGATCAGCGGAAGCAATATTATGATCAGTCTTTTTTGCATATAAATACGACAGACGAGGCCTTATTAACGCCATACAATAAAAAAATGCACAGAGAATTTACCAGAATTAAACCTGCCCGTAAAATATTTTTTACCGACTTCGGGCCCATACTCAATAAAATATTATAAGGGGTATCCTGCAGGAGACCAAATTGCCTGTCTGACTCGAAGCCCTGACCGTGGAGAAACTTACGCAGAGTATCCGCTGTGAAGTGATACAGGTGCCGCGGGGCATCGTACGGCGCCCATTTGCTTTGGTACCATTTTCTCTCCGGCGCATCGTGATTGGGTACTGCCACTATCAGGATACCTTCTTTTTTCAGATGGTCCCGGATGAAGGCAAACAGGAATTCAGTGTCATGAATATGCTCAAGGGAATGCCATAAGGTGATGAGGTCAAACTTTTCATCTTCGTCAATATTACTCAAAGAATGATAACACGTAATTCCCTTTTTCCGGGCCAGTGTCTGTGCAGCGATACTGTTATCCTGTAAGCAAACCTGCCACCCTCTTTCGGCCATATATTCACAAAATTCTCCCTGTCCGCCGCCGATATCCAGTAGTTTACCGCTCCGATAATATTTGCGGATCTTCCGGTATTTCGCCCCCATGGCAAGCTTCTGTACCATTCCGTATATGCGGTCAAAAGTTGTTTTATTGTCAGATTTATGAGGGTCATAGTCCGTTGAAGCGTAATACTTTGCGATTTCATTCTCTGCAGGTCGCGGATTGAGAAAAATAAATCCGCATTCACAGCGGACCAGGCTGAATATCTGCTTATTTTCGGGATTGAGTCTATCCTGCAGGTCTGCAAAGTGCGTCTGCACATCACTGTGACAAATGATGCAGCGGGTAGTTTCCACTATTCAGAAGAATTGTCGGCCTTCCGGTACCGATTCTTATAGAGTACAATGGAACCGATGATGACCATTATTACTGAGATGTACTGTGCACCGGACAGATTTAAAAAGTATTTTGTATTAGTGCGGATGAACTCAACAAAAAATCTGGCAATCCCCACAAGAATCAGGTAATAAGAGATCAGTTCGCCCTCAAACCTGTTTTTAAAACGTCTGCGGTAAAGAAAAATGAAGATAATGCCGTAAAGGATGACCTCGTAAAGCTGTGTGGGATGAACGGGAATGTCCGTAGGCGGGGCTCCTTTTGGAAAAGCAACAGCCCAGGGCAGGTTGGAGGGTATGCCGTAGTCATCTCCTACCAGAAAACAGCCGATACGGCCAATGGCATGCCCAAGCACGAGATAGGGTGCGATCCAATCGGCAACTTTTGCCAGAGAAAGATCATGTTTATGAACAAAGATCAATACGGCGATCAGTCCGCCGATGAATCCCCCGTAAAACACCATACCGGCGCCGAAATTCTGGATCCCTTCAGCAAGGCGGCCTCCGTTCAGCGTAAATATGCCGGCCAGAATATCCCAGAGTCCCCTCAGGTTTTCAGCCCCGTAACCGGTGGGAATGTTTTCAATGATATAATAAATTTTTGCACCGAGGATGCCCCCGATGGCCGCCCGAAAAGTGAATTCGTCGGCGAGATCCGGCTCCTTGCCAATTGCCTTCATGTCTTTTCTCAAAAGGTAATTTCCGGTCAAAAAAGCGATGACCATCATCAGGCCAAAAGATGAAATCGCAAAATTACCGAATCGTATAATTTCAGGATGCATTTATTTCCTTTCCGCAATTACCACAGTATAAGGCCTTCATTTCAACTTTGGTTCCGCACTCAGTGCAATAGCGGTCAGCTTCTATTGCCGCTTCCTCGCCGATAACGGTTCCGTGAAAAAGTTTTTTCCTGAATAAGAAAAATAAGACCAACAGCACCGGCAGACCTATAATTACCAGATAACGCCCCTGTATAAATCCCCTTTTAATATTCTGCTGGTTCACGGAAGATGCGGCTGCCGAACTGTCCTGATCAAAGGCTGGATGGTCTGCCATACGCTGCTGCAGAACGTCCGTTGAATTGAGATGCTGTGGATTTTCATAACTGAACTGCACATGGAAGACATCACCGGCTTTCAGGTTGTTGACAGCCTGTCGATAGTAGGTAAAGCCGTAATCATCGGTCATTGATTCCACATCCTTCAGGTTCAGATTGAAATTCAGGGCCGCCAGATTTTGCTGGACCACGACATAGGAAGAATCAATATCCTGATCGAATTTCAGATCAAAATCGAATTGACGAAAAGCAGTCGTATCAAATGGATTATAGTAGAGCTGGGCATAATACTGCTCCTGATCGATTACCAGTTTCATCAGGCTGCCCTGATCTGTCTGGCTGATCTCCTGAACGACGAGTTCTTTTTCACCCTGATCAGTGTCCCGTGAATGCAGTGCCATGGCTGCATTTTCAGGAAGATAGATACCCAACTCATAAGGCAGTTGAGATGCAGGAGTTACGATCTCAAAAGT
>JAADGM010000066.1 GCA_013152375.1 FCB group bacterium
TTATGATCACATATATGTAGGGTATTCTCGGCGTGTTCAGCAATAATACATCGAACACTTTTTTAGCAGCATAGACTTCAAAGGGCTTGGTTTCCTCACCGGTCAAAGCTGCGGTAAGATGTGCCTTAATTTCGTGGACATATTTCTGATAAACGAACTTTTCTGTTAACTCATAAACGGATACGCCTAGTAATTCCTGCTCACTGAGTTCAAATAAATTTCGGATTTGTGAATTAATTGCGATTATTGTACCATCAGAATCTACTTTCATCATGCCTAAATTGGAAGTTTCAAAGATGGTCTTCCATTGCTGAGATCTGTCGTAATACTCCTGCCATTTCTTTTTCGAATTCAAAGCACTCAACACCGTCAGGTAACTCCGCTCGGGATCATCCGTCAGGGAAATACAGGCTACTGCCCCTGCAGCGATGAGCTCATGACAGTCTCTGAGAGAATTTTGCTTAGCGCTCACAAAAATAACGGGTGTCTGCCCGGTCAGAAGTGATTTGAATTTTTCAATGATATTCACACTTTGTTGAAGCTTATCCAGCGAAATAAGAGTGAGATCCGTCGAGAGTTCGTCCAACTGGCCATCGGGTGTTATTGATGAAATCGAGGTGTTTAGACCGTATTTATTCTCAAAGACTGTGAATAAATCCCGAATTCGGTCAACGAACTTATCGTTTTTTGAAATTATGATTAATTTCGGTGACGCAATTATTTTTGATAAATTATGATTCTTGAACTGAATCAACTTTTGGTTGCTCCATTAAAAGTTAACATAAACACCTCATTCATGAGGGTTGTTCTCTATAAATCCGCTTCCAATTTTGAGATGAAAGTGAATTTATCAATTCCGTATATTTTATTCCATTCTCTCTTTCGCCAGATAAACAGTTTAGTCTGATACACCGGTGTTCGATCCTGAAGTCTGGTTCAAGGGTTGCCCTTAAGTTAATATGAGAAATTTACTTGATTGCATCAATTCCCTGTTACTTAAATTTTAAGCTGGTCAGATCATCCACCTTATCCGTCTGGATAACCAAACTACAGACCTACAATTATCAACAAAAACTAAGCCAATCCTGAAACTTCCAAAACTGCAGTTTCGGAAGGAAAACTGAGGCCGTGCGATTCAGTGCAAATCCATATTGCAGACTCATAACAGTTTTCCTAAACCATAGTAATTATACCATATAGAATATTCATTGATGTCTATTAAATATTAAATTAGAAAAATATTTATTATTCTCATCTACAAAAAATTATCACTTCTTGAAAATGTAGGAAAATATTTCCCCTTTCGTGAACTTATATTCCCTCTAATTTGCAGTGAAAAGGTACTTCCGGCTAACCAGGGTACACACATATCTTTGCTTGTCGTCGGAATTCACTTCCCTGCCCTAATTACACAGACAGACGGCATTAAGTTTGCAAAAATGACTCGCAGATTATTTTTTACACGGGTTTAAGTACAGGAGTATCCAGTGAGCTTTCCAGGTGCAGGAATCACCAATGGCTGAAACACATAGAACAGGATCGGAATCGACCGTAAATACACGGGCAGCTGAAATGCGGCAGCTGGTCTGTTTCAATCTCGGCGGAAATAATTTTGGCGTTGACATCAGCAGGGTCCACGAAATCAATCGAATAGCTGGTGTTACCCATGTTCCGGACGCTCCATTTTATGTTGAAGGATTAATAAATCTAAGGGGTGATGTTATACCCATCGTTAATCTCAGAAAAAGATTTAAGATGACTGAAAAAGACGGGAATATTGAAAACCGCATTGTGGTTATTGAGGTTCCTGATGCAATAATCGGGCTTTTAGTAGATTCCGTGACAGAGGTTTTGCGCATCTCCGAGTCACAGATTGAACCGCCGCCAAAACTGTTATCCACAGGGGTGGAGCTTCACTATATCGAAGGTGTGGCAAAAGTTGGAGAAGACTTACTGATTGTCCTTAATACGGACCTCATTTTTTCGGAAGATGAATTTAATACAATTAAGGCACTGAGCTGAAAATTAAGTTTGCGGTGAAATAGGAGAAAAATAAATGTTTGTTTCGCATAACAGTAGAAATATCATTAACAGTCTTCCTCTAAAGACAAAGATCCCTCTGACATTGGCATTGACGATCGCCGTATTTGTGGGGATATTTTCCTTAGGTTGGAACAAAATTCTGTCAACATCTGATCTTAAATTAAAGGATGATAATACCAAACAACTGGGTGACTCCATCGATAATATGCTGAGCTATTCCATGGAAAATGGCGATATGCAGACGGTCCAACAAGCCATTAGAAAGACTGCAGATGCAGAGTCGATTTTATCAATATCTCTGATCGGACGTGAGGGCTTGGTCTTCTACTCCAGTGACTCAACCCTGGATGTTGGGAGTCTTGTCACGGATGCTGTCAGGGATTCGTTGTTACGCGGCGTTTCCGTAATTGATAAAACGAATTTATGGGAGGGCTCGATTGTTTATGCTAAACCAAAAATTTTCTCCGAGCAATGTTCTGAATGCCATGATGCAAAACCAGGTGACACTATCGGAGCCCTCGTATTGCAAATATCGTCGGAAGATGTACTGGCAAACAGCCGCCGCAATACTTTGATGTTAATATTAACCATAATTGGTATGTCTTTGATCGTTGGTGTGTGCAGTTACGTGGTTGTCTATTTTCTGGTTGTTAAACGTATTCGGGCAGTTTCAGAAAACCTTAAAGACATCGCTCAGGGGGAAGGTGATCTGACAAAACGCCTTGAGATCAAACAAGAGGATGAACTGGGAGAACTTGCAAAGTGGTTTAATAGTTTTGTACAAAAGGTTCATGAAGTTATTCAAAAAATACGAGTCAGCTCACAGAATCTGGCGAACTCTTCAAATGAATTATCGGCGACTTCCGAACAGCTTGCGGCCGGTGCCGAAGAGCAGCAGGCTCAGCTTAGTGAAATCGCAACTTCTATGGAAGAAATGAGCGCCATGATTTTGCAGGCAAGCAAAAACGCAAACGCAACCCATGAAACTACGGGGGAGGCGAATTCCGTTGTGTCTGAAGGGAAAAATTCCGTCAAAGAAACCATCAGGGGGATGGAAGACATCGCTGCAATTGTAGCTTCAACGTCCAGCCAGATCAGCAGTCTTGAGTCTAAATCGAAAGAGATCGGGGAAGTTATTCAGGTGATCGAAGACATCGCCGATCAAACGAATTTATTGGCCCTTAATGCCAATATCGAGGCTGCCCGGGCCGGTGATGCCGGGCGTGGTTTTGCGGTCGTAGCAGATGAGGTTCGCAAACTTGCTGAAAGAACCGTGAACGCCACGAGCGAAATCGGTGAAAAGATCCGGGAGATACAGCAGGGTGTGATGGATTCAGTCAGCGGGACGGCCCAAATAACCGATCGTTCAGATAAAGGCAGACAACTGGCTTCACAGTCAGGATCTGCTCTGGATAAAATATCTGTCTCTATTGAAGAGGTCAACAATGCCGTTGAGCAGATCGCAAACGCCGCAGACCAACAGAGTACCGGAGCTGAGGAAATTTCAAGAAATATCGAAAATATCTCATCTGTCGCAAAAGAGGCTGCAGGTGGCTCACAGGGACTGGCATTCACCTCAGAAGCCTTGAATAAAGAAGTTCAAACTCTGAACGGACTTATTTCGCAATTTAAAATTTAATGACTGTAGGTACAGGCGGAAGATGAATCATAATAGTGGCGTGGACAAACAGCATGAACTATAAAACCGGCTTCATAACGATTCAGATTTTAATAACCGTCAGCGCTTTCATTGGTTTTATACTGGAGGATAATATATCAAATTATTTTTTGCTGTTCCTTATGATCCTGGGATGGGGATTTTTATCACTTGCCTACGCTACAGATGCCGATTATGAGCTGCCACCCATGATCAGAGACCCCAATGATACACGGCATTTTGGGTACAAGCGGTCAAAAGATAAGATGAAGGGCTGCTATAACTGCAACTACTCACGGGACATTGAGAATAATACCTTTGTCTATTGCAGGAAACATGAGCGCAAGGTTTACAGAAATTACGAGTGTCTGGATTATAAAGTATGAAAAAAAAATCCATCAAAGAGCTTTTAGACGAGAAAAAATCGGCCCTTAATTCCCCCGGCGCATCAGGTGCAGTCGGGAAAAGCATGGCATCAGGTACGAAACCAAACACGGCCGGTATAAAAATCATTGATCAAAACGACGCTGGCCCGGTGAAGTATATCCATCTCATATCTTTCAAAATAGATAAATTTTATTTTGGTATTAACATCCTGCAGATACAGGAAGTTGTTAAACCGCATGATATCACACGGGTTCCCCATCTCGATGCTTCGGTACTGGGGATTATGAACCTGAGGGGGACTATTACACCGGTAATTGATCTGCGAACTCGTCTTGACCTGCCGAACATTCCTTTTTCAGATAAGACAAGAATAATTATCGTTAAGGTAAAGGACCAGATGGTGGGCATTACAGTGGATTCTGTTGCCGAAATAATTGGAATGCCCGAGAAAGACATCGAGACTGCACCCGATGCGATATCAGGTATCGATGCTAAATACATAATCGGTATTGCCAAGCAAAGCAGGACAAGTGACAATGAAACGGGAATGGTAGTAGTTTTGGATCCGGAAAAGATTATGTACAAAAAGGCAGGTGTGAGTATTAACTGAAAGATCACACCGGTAACAATGAATTGGCTTCTGCGGCTTTGTAATGAAAATAAATTGATGGATTTACAGGACAATAAATTGGATAAAATTAATAAGAGAAGGAAATAAAATGTTAAATGAAAATGATGTATTAACGGTGGATGAGGCAAAACGATTATTAAAAATAAGTCGAAAAACTCTCTATAACCTGATCCAGACCGGAGAGCTGCCTGCTGTAAAAGTGGGGCGGGGCTGGAGGATCATGGTAGGGACTATCGAAAAATATCTGAAAGGCGAAATACAACAGAACCGGAAATAACTTAATAAGAGTATCAGAATGTTGAAGCCGGATTTCGTGCATGATCTGACACCTGAACCGATGGGGGTATCATGAGTACTGATACAACCAAAAGGCGGCATCCCTATGATGCAAGACTAGGCTTTGAGAGCGATATCGAGGCTTTTTTCAGATCAACCCGGCTGGTGACTGCAACAGGCTTTTTCCGGTTGAACGACCTGTTTAAAGATCTTACCACGATTATCTTGCCGGACATTTTTGAAACCGTTGCCAAGAGATCAAAATTGAAGATTCTCTCTGTAGGTTGTTCCGATGGGCGCGAACCCTATTCACTGGCTATGGCAGTTCAACAGAGTACAAAGAGCTCCCGTAAAATTGAGCTAAAGATATTGGCCTGTGATGTGAATCAGGCTTTGATAGAAACAGCTAAATGCGGTATTTACAGGTTAAGAAAAGACGAAAAAAGAAAAGTCCAGGATTATCGGAGCGGATTTCTATTCCTATCCGAGGATGAAGTTCTGATCAACGATACGATTCGGGAATTGGTACGTTTTCGGGTTAGTGATATCCTCATGTTGGAGGGAAAAGAGACATATGACATAGCGGTCTGTGCGAATCTGCTGCTCTATTACAAAGAGGAGTATCGGGCCGAGATCCTGCGCAAACTGTCGTCCATGCTAATACCAAACGGCTATCTGTACGTTGAATCGGTTGGCACAAAGTTCATGGAAAATTTCGGTCTTTTCCGGATCTACCCGGGAGCTCACTTTTTCAGGAAGAGAATTTTCAATTAACAGGAGTCAATTAATGGAGACAATTGCTGCAAACCAGGATGTTGAAAAATTCAAGGGAATCGTTGCGAAATTAAAAGATGATGATTCTGATGAAAGACGCTGGGCAGTGTATGATCTGGAAGAATTTAAACCTGCCGATACAATTAATTACCTGATCGAGGCAGTACAGGATGAAAACCGAGCAGTGCGGGAAGCAGCCTCAGAAGTTCTGCAGGGATTACCTCCGGAAGTGTGCACAAAATCGCTCACGCCTTTACTGGGCAGCGATCGAATCGAAGTAAGAAATTCCGTAGCGATGATCCTCGTCACCTATGGAGATGCAGCAGTAAACGAACTTTTACCGGCACTCACCTCAGAAAATGAGGATGTACGAAAATTCGCCGCTGATATCCTGGGTCTTGCAGGCAGTGAAAAAGCCGTAGATATGCTTTGTAAAACCTCTCTTAGCGATCCCGTGGAAAATGTAAGGTCCTCCGCAGTGGAAGCGTTAGGGAAGATTGCCTCTTCAAAAGCCTTACTGACATTGTACGAATTGTTAAATCTCCCTGAAGGCCCGCGGGCTGAAGCTGCCGAAGCGATAGGTCGAATCGGCCATTCGGATTCTAAACCTTTCCTCGAAGACCGTTTAGGTACAAAAGACCCCCTGTTTGCTTATGCAGTCGTCGAAGCCTTGGGGAAAATCGGTGATAAAACCAGCTTAGACTTATTGTATCAGATGTTAGATGACAGTCCTGAGTTGTTAAAAAATGAGATCCTGACATCAATTCTTCAAATTGCCGGTCGCGAGGAGTTATCAGTTTTCGGGGACATCTATCCTCAACTGATCGAATTAACACTCAACCGTCTGGCCGAGAGCGGCTCCGACTTTGCCGAGCTGGTTAGCAATCAGCTGTCCATGGTCCCGCCGGTTGAAGTCATTAAACGGTTTTATGAGCGATCGTGGGAGATGCCGTCAAATCTTTTAGTGAAATTAATAGAGATATCTAAAACAGAAGCGCTTCTTGAGAAGGAGGTCTGTAAATTAACCGATCATTCAGATGATTGGGTCGCTTATACAGCCGTTGAAAATCTGATTGGATTTAAGTCGTCCATAACGCAAAAGACGATCCTGTCAGTTTTAGAGAAAGGGGAGGGAATGAGAGTTCTGGCTGCGGTAAAAGTTGCGGCTGCATTAAAATTGTCTGAAGCTCTGGGCATCTTGAAAAAATTGACGACGAGTCAGAACCCTGATATAAAAAGTGCTTCCACAAGGGCAGTTGCAGAGTTAAGTGAATTAGTATCAAACGAGTAAATAAGGACCATAATTCGGTAAGCCAAAATGAGTAAAAAACATCCCCCGGAATTCTATTTTGAACAGGTCTCGACTCTGACGAATCTGCCAACACTGCCGGCTATTGCGACTGAAGTATTACAGATTGTGCGCCAGGATAGATTATCGGTGAACCAAATGTACCCTCTTATCGAAAAGGATCCCCCCCTGGCGATGAAGGTCCTGAAAATAGCAAATTCGGCCTATTACGGGCTGAAGGAAAAGGTCGAGTCACTTCGTCATGCCATAGTGATTATCGGCATGCAGGAACTGAGTCATCTGGTAATCGGATTTTCGGTCATCAAGGCTTTTCGTGATGGCGGCGGCGATCATCACAAGCAATGGAAAAACTACAAAGAGCACACCGACCGATGGCGCCAATTCTGGGAACACTCCAGCGCCTGCGCCCATATCGCCGAATTGTTGAACCGAAAGCTCCGGATCTCTATCAGCTCCAGCCCTTACTCACTGGGACTTCTCCACGATATCGGCAAACTGACCCTTTATAAAATCGATCCGGGGAATTACTTTGATGCTCTTGAATTGGCGCATATTGAACAATGTGATGTGGCCCTGGCAGAAGAAGAGGTTTTGGGTGTGAACCATGCCCAGGTGGGGATGTGGCTGGCACAAAAATGGCAGCTACCTGAAGCAATTGTAAATGCTGTTGGGTTTCACCACCATCCGTCAAAAGTTGAGGATGAGCAATTCAGGGTCTCCACATCGTTAATTCAATTGGCCGATATTGTCACCAATCTCAGATTGTACCAGTTTGGAACAGAATTTTTCAAAACCATTCCACCCGAAGAGGAGGGCTGGGGGATAATCAGCAGTACTTATTCCGGGCTGGAATCTCTTGACTTTGAATATTTTGTCATGAACATAGAAGAAGACATAGTACTGGTTCGGGAGTTGGCTCAAATGATCGAAGCTTAGGGGTCATCATGAAAGAATTTGTGATCAACCAGACAAAGACAATCAAACTATCTCTTGAGTCATTTCTCAGATTACGGGATTTCATTTATGAGAAAAGCGGCATCTTTTTCCCAGAGAATAAACTGTATCTGCTTGAAAATCGTCTGAATCGTCGGATCAGGGAGTTGGATATCGACAGCTTCGAGGAATATATCAGTTATTTAAAGCGGCTTCCGTCTCAGACAGAGGAATTACGGAATATTTATAACCAGATCACCATAAACGAAACATATTTTTTTCGCTATGAGAAACAGCTGGAGGTCTTTGGAAATAAATTAATTCAGGAAGTGATCGAACGCAGGATCGCAGAAGGAAAGAAAAAGATAAATATCTGGAGCTCGGCAAGCTCATCCGGTGAAGAACTCTATACAATTGCCATGATATTAAAGGAAAAATTAGGCCGGAAACTCGATGAATTGAAATTCGATCTGACGGGGACGGACATCAGTGCGCGTATTCTCGAGAATGCGCAAAAAGGAATCTATAGTTCTAATTCCTTTCGTTCCAATATGAATGACTATTACAAAACCAAATATTTTATTCAAAATGGCCAGAAATATCAACTAAAAGATGAGATCAGGCAAATGGCAAAATTCAATTTTTTAAATTTGAATGATGTATCAGCAGTAAGACGCATGCGGGGAGTTGATTTTCTTTTTTGCAGAAATGTCCTGATCTATTTTGATCTTTCCATAAAGAAAAAAGTTGTACGTTCATTTTACGATGTTTTGAATCACGGAGGGTATTTATTCCTTGGGGAAGCCGAATCACTGCACGGTATCAGTTCGGCTTTCAAAGTTGTGCATTTCCCCGGTGTATTTGTGTACTGGAAAGAATGAACCGAGTAATAAAAGGAGAAAAGATGAAAAAAGTCATCCTGGTTGCAGATGACTCTTCGACTGTAAGAAAATTTGTTAAGTTCAGCCTACAGTTAAAGGAGTTTGATGTGATTACCGCAGAGGATGGTATGGATGCCCTTGAAAAAATGTCTCAAACAAAAGTTGATCTTGCCATCGTAGATTTAAACATGCCCAACATGGACGGGTACGAACTGATCGAGACACTGCGCGGTTCAGAGGATTACGAAGATCTGCCGGTTGTGATCCTTTCTTCTGAAGGAAGCGAAGCTGCCATCGCAAGAGGCAAAGAGGCCGGCGCCGATGCCTATATGAACAAGCCGTTTGATGTGAACAGACTGCAGTACACGGTGGCGAAATTTTTAGATGATTAAGCGGGAGAATTGAAATGGGACTTTTTGATCAGATGGAAGGAATGGAAGATATCCTTAATGATTTTGTGGTTGAGACAACCGAACTGATCGAACAATTGGATGAAGACCTGTTGACCCTGGAAAGTGGTGAAGTAGAGGAAGAAATGGTCAATCGTATTTTCAGGGGTTTCCATACTATCAAGGGGACGAGTGGATTTTTAAATTTTGAAGCCTGCAATCAATTAGCTCACTCTGCCGAAAATATCCTAAACATGATCAGAACGAAAGAACTCGAACCGACTTCTAAAATGATGGATGTGCTGCTGGAGACTGTCGACTGGTTCAAGGGGTTCGTAGGAGATATTGCAGAGAGAGTTGAAAAAAACTATGATATCTCTGAACTGATAGAAGCGATCGAATTTATCTCCAGGAAGTCAGATTCAGCCGAACAGGTTGATGAGAATCTTAAATCCGCAGAAATGAAACGCCCGGCGGTTGAAGTTCCCCGGGAACTTATCAAAGAATTTATTTCAGAGTCCAACGAAATTTTGGAGACTCTCGATAATGATCTTCTGGTTCTTGAACTTGAGGCGGATGACGAAGAATATGTGAATTCTTTATTCCGGGCTTTTCATACTCTGAAGGGCAATAGTAGTATGATGGGATTGGAGTCCATGTCTGATGTGGCCCATAAATCTGAGGATTTACTGGGACTCCTGAGAGAGAAAAAAATAACTCCTTCGGCTGATATTGTTGATGTATTGCTTTCTTCGGTCGATTTTATGCGCGGCATCGTAGGTGAAGTGGGCGGTGACGAAGTCAATGAACATGATCCATCTGAATTGGTCAATAAGCTTCTCAAATTTGTGGGGAAAGATCACGGCAACGGTAACGGCAACGGGAGCGGAAACGGCGGAGGAAACGGTAAAATGGCCGTCGCTGCTGAAGAAAAGGGCGTAAACCCCAGGAAAAAGTCATCTGTATCCGGTCCGGCAGGTGTAAAGAAGATTGAGTCAACCATCCGGGTGGATGTTGAGCGTCTTGAGAAATTAATGAACCAGGCCGGAGAGCTTGTTCTCGAAAAAAACAGATTAATACAGATCAGTCAGGTTATGAAACAGAAGTTTTCCGGAGAGAAAGAGATCAGCGATCTTGACAGCCTGAATAATTCATTGGGCAATGTGACAACACTCATCCAGGAAAGTGTAATGCAGATGAGAATGCTGCCCATATCGAAAGTATTCCGAAAATTCCCAAGAATGGTAAGAGATCTTGGGAAAGAAAATAATAAAGAAGTTGAGCTGATTGTAAGAGGCGAGGACACTGAACTTGACCGGTCTGTTATAGAATCTATCGGAGATCCTCTCGTGCATTTACTGCGCAATGCAGTGGATCACGGGCTTGAAGAGACAGAAGCGCGTCTTAAATCGGGAAAACCAAGGAAAGGGGTCATTCGTCTGTCCGCCTGCCAAAAGGGGAATTACATTATTATCGAACTGTCAGATGACGGCTCCGGCATTGATCCGGAGATTATTGCCCGGAAAGCTGTGGAAAAAGGGATCATCACAGAGGAAACACTTAGAACAATGTCCCGGAAGGATATCATTAACCTCATCTTCAAGCCGGGCTTCAGTACTGCAAAGGTCATAACGGATGTCTCGGGCAGGGGTGTGGGTATGGATGTTGTTCATTCCAATATTGCAAAATTAAACGGCAGTGTAGAGATAAAAAGTGAAGTCGGCTGCGGCACTACTTTTATCATCAAAATTCCCCTGACGCTTACCATCCAGACGGGTATGGTCGTACGCGTGTGGAACGAGATTTACATCGTGCCACTCCAGAATATTCTGGAAACCGTTAAACTCCAGGAAAATCTTATAGAAAAGATCCGGGGATGTGAGATCATGAAATATCGCGATTTCGTACTACCGATTATCCGGATGGATGAACTGTACAATATCCCCCATGATGAGGACGGTTCCGACCAGTTCATTATTGTGGTTGCAAATGAAGAATCCAGAGTTGGGTTGGTGGTTTCCGAATTGATCGGACAGGAAGAAACAGTTGTAAAGCCGATGGGTGAGGTTTTAGGCAAGGTTCCGGGGATTGCCGGAGCAACAATCAGAGGAGACGGTCGCATCAGTCTGATCGTGGATACATCCGAATTGGTTGAAGGGGTCCGGCTGAAGGAAGTCGCCTGATGATAAACGCAATTGTCATTGATGATTCTGCTTTCATGAGAAAAGCTATCACAATCATGCTGGAGAGTGACCCGGGCATCAAAGTGATGGCCACCGCCAGAGATGGCAAAGAAGGCTTTGAACTTGTCAGACAGCACCGACCGGATGTAGTGACCCTGGATATAGAGATGCCCCGAACAAACGGTTTAGAGTGCCTGGATATGATCATGAAAGAAGTGCCAACCCCCGTTCTGGTTATCAGTTCTTTATCTACAAAAGGTGCTGAAACTACCCTTACGGCTCTTGACAAGGGAGCCGTGGACTATATTCCCAAAACCAAATCTTATGTTGCGATCGATATCGTCAAGATTCAGGAGGAATTACTCCGTAAGATCAAGGCAGTTGTAAAGACCCGCAGGCATATTGCAATTGAGAAACGATTTACCAAAACCGTTTCAAATTTAAAAGAGAGTCCCGCTTCTGAAGAAATCCCTGAAATTTTCAACCTGGCGGGAGTTACGATAAAATGTGTCGCCATTGCTGTTTCAACGGGGGGGCCGCCGATAATTCACAAAATTTTAAACTCGCTTCCGTCTGGTTTTCCTCCGGTTCTGGTCGCTCAGCACATGCCGGAGCAATTTACCGGGAATTTCGCTGACAGGATCAATAGTAAATCAGATATCACCGTGAAAGAAGCGGAAACAGGCGATGTCATCTCAAAAGGGAATGCATATATTGCCAAAGGCGGGAAGCATCTTCTAGTATCGAGAAACGGTATCCGTGTTACCGGGAGGATCACCAGGTCCCCGGAAGATGCCCATTATCATCCCTCTGCAGATATCTTGATGAATTCGGTAGCAGAAGTCTATGGGTCCTCCGCCTTGGGACTGATACTTACCGGCATGGGTAAAGATGGCGTAGAGGGATTGAAATTATTAAAAAAAAGCGGAGGTAAAATAATTGCACAGGATGAAAAAAGCTGCGTTGTCTTTGGCATGCCGAAAGTAGCAATTCAGCAGAATCTGCCGGATGCGGTCCTGTCTGTTGAAGGCATTATTTCGTCTCTTCTGACAATTACCAGTTAACATGGAGGTAAAGTGGAAAATATAAAAGTACTATTTGTGGAGGACTCCCCAACAATGAGGAGAATT
Source organism: FCB group bacterium (assembly GCA_013152375.1). Taxonomy (GTDB): domain Bacteria; phylum Fidelibacterota; class Marinisomatia; order SCGC-AAA003-L08; family JACNLC01; genus JAADGM01. Next base: position 12,594 of record JAADGM010000066.1, read on the forward strand.
ATAATGAATTCCCTGACCAAAATCGGTTTCTCGGATGTTATTCAGGCCGAACACGGTGAGGATGCACTGAAAAAAATTAAGGGCGAAACTGTAGATCTGATACTTACGGACTGGAATATGCCGGAGATGAACGGTGAAGAACTGGTCAAATACCTGCGTAAGTCTGAAAAGTATAAAAATACCCCGATCGTGATGATCACGACCAGGGGGATGAAAGATGATGTTCTGAATGCTATTAAGCTGGGCGTGAATGGTTATGTTGTAAAACCGTTTACACCGGAGATTCTGAAGAAGAAATTAGCCAAATTTTTTGATCTTTATGCAGGATAAAAAAAAGATGAATAAAGAACAGTATGAATTAGATGATCTTCTGACACGAGTGGACGAGATGCGTGAGTTTTTCCGTTTTGGCGGGGAGGTTATACCGTTTCTAGCGAATTTGTTTACATTCCTTCAGGGGGTCATGCCGTTAATGCTGGAAGTGAGCAATTCCATTAAAGACAGCACACATAAACTTCCCACTGCTACCGATAGAATTGTTGATGTTTCTTATTCAACAGAACTAGCAACCAATGAGATTATGGATAAGCTGGATAATATCACAGAGAAACTGAATAAAATTGCCGCTTAAACTGAATAAAATTGCCGCTTCTGACTCCGAAGAACATAAATCGACGATCAACGGCATTAACGAAGATATCACAGGAATAATTTACGCGCTTCAGTTTCAGGATATTACTTCACAAAAACTTGAACATGCAAATCGGATCCTGACGGCTATCCACGATAAATTTTCAGCGCTGTTTGATTCCCTTGAGGAGGTTAAATCAAATTCGGATTTTGGAAGCAGGATCATCGCTGTAATGGATCCGAAGGAGGAGGTGGAAAAAAGGCAGCAGGTTTCTGCGGAGTTCGATAAAAAGACGGTGGACAGGATACGTACCAGTTCTATTTCGCAGGATGATATCGACTCGTTGTTCGATTGATAATGCTTTGAAAACAGAGGTAATGAAATGACGTCAACAGAGAAATTCAAATCACTTAACCCGGGTCTTTTACATCCACACCGAACCAACAGGAGAAAAGGAAAAAAAATCATCAAGAAAAGCTCAGTCGAGTTGGATAGACCCGTAAAAATAGATATCCCGGTTGAAAAAATGGATAACGGCCGGAAAAGTGTGGTCACTCCCATAACTGAGAACGGAGAAATTGTTGGAATTCTTCACCGCTGCAAATGCGGTGAGAAATCAGAAATTTATTTTGAATTGGATGAAGAGGTCAATAACCGTTAGGTCAAAAGGAGTTGCAGAAAAGATCCCGTTTTAATTCATGAGCATTAAGATCAAAATATCAGATGATCAACTGTCGGTGAAACTGTCTTTATCTGCAGCGGGTAAAGAATTTCCAACTGCCGATGAGGTTCTGCAATCTCTCAGAGCAAGGGGGATCAGTCATGGTATTGACCAAGAGATGCTGACTCAAATATGTAAACGAAAAAAAACAGTTGAAAATATAACCATTGCCGTCGGCACTCCGCCCGAAATTTCTGAAGACCCGGCGATTGAATGGCTTATTGATCGGGATACGGGGCAGAAACCCGCCATCAGCAACGACGGCATAGCCAATTTCAAGAAGATAAAAACGTTTGAACCTGTGACTTTAAACCAGCCACTGGCAAGAATTGCATCAAAGGGTGAGGGCAAACCTGGTAAAAATGTTCTCGGTGTCACTTTGCCACCGTACTATTTTGCGCTGTCAAAAATGTTGGGGACTAACACGCACCTGTCCGATGATGGCATGACTCTTTTGTCGGAATTGGACGGTTATGTTTTTTATACGGACAACCGCATAAACGTTGACAGAGTCTATCACATCAAGGGAGGTGTTAATTATGCAACGGGGAATGTTAATTTTGACGGTACGATCATAATTGATGGAGATGTCAGATCAGGGTTCAGGGTAGAGGCAACGGAAAATATCTTCATCAGCGGCAATGTCGAGGCGGCGGAAGTTTATTCCTACAAGGGGGACATCGCAGTAAAGCACGGGGTTCTCGGTAAGGGGCGGGCAAAAGTCGTGGCCGGAGGAAGCCTGATCTGTGGATTCTTGCAGGATACGACAGTTGGCGTTAATGGAGATGTCATCATTAGCCACTATGCCATCAATTCAAAAATTATCGCAGGTTCCTCCGTTCTTCTGGAAGAAAATGAAGGCCTTATCAGAGGAGGAAAAATTAAAGCCGAAGAAAAGATCTGTGCCACCGAAATCGGTTCAGAACAAAATATCAGGACGGATTTGTTTGTCGGACTGAAATCAGTCTCCGAACCTCCTCCTGAACTTGCCGCTTTAAGAAAAAAGCTTGATCGACTGCAAATCCGATATTCTTTGAAGTCTAAACTTATGGCCTTCAATCAGATTCTTGAAAAAGAATCAGGTCATCTCTCACCGGAAAAGTCCAGAGAACTTATTGACCTGAGGAATGAGTGTGCGGAATTGAAAAACGATATTGAAGGGTTGAAACAGGATGAGACCAAATTGGAAAAACAGGTTTCAGCAGACAGATCAATGGAAGCAGTTGTTGTAAAGGGAACCTTACACAGTGGCGTTAACGTTTCTATCGGTAAATTAAATTATTTTGTTGAAAAACCTATGACGAATGTGAAGCTGCTGTTAAAAGATAACGAAATTATTCCAAAAAGCTAGGAAGATAGAATGGAAATACATTCAAGCGATAAAACGAAAGTTCTGGTTGTTGATGATGATCGAATGATCACCGAATTGCTGCTCACCTACCTGCCCCAGTTTAATTTTGAAGTTACGGCATATACGAACTCACAAAAGGCTCTCGATGCAATCAAAGAAAACCAATATGATATAGTGCTGACAGATCTGGTGATGCCGATTGTTTCGGGAATGGAAATTGTAAAGGCAGTTTCGGAAACAGGGTTCGATACTCAGATCATCATTGCTACAGGGTTTGCCACCGCCGAATCAGCCATCAAGGCAGTCCGCTACGGAGTTTATGATTATATTCGGAAACCTTTTACACCTTCCGAGATCAGGGTTGTCCTCTCACGGGCAGTCGAGAAGCTCCGGATCATGAGAGATAATATCAGGCTGCAGGCGCGCATCGAAAAAATGCTGTCCAATGTGACGATGCTGCATAACATCAGCACGATTCTTTATCAGGTAACGGATTTCGACCTGATTGTTGAAATGGTGCTTGACACAATGACCGAAGGATTTGCCATTGAAAAAGTCGGACTATTTCTCTATAATCCAAGCACCTCGAGATATGAGATATTCCGTTCAAAAGGCATCTCAGAGGAATTGATCCGGACATTGACTTTTGACTCGGGGGATCTTGTTCTGGGGAAGCGAATATCGGCTGAGACTCCTACTTTTCTCGATACCGGTCATTTGAACAGGAATGGAGATCAAAACAGGCAGTCAGGGCAGTCGTCTTCGAACATCGGGTTGTATCCGTTATTATATCAGGAGAAATTGTATGGTTTTATCGGAATACTGCAGGAAAAATCCGATGAAAAAAATAAGGAAAAGGATCAATTGTTGAAAATCCTGTCCACTCAGATTGCACCGGTATTCGGTCTCCGCAGTGCTAAAGAGAATTCCGCAGAAACAGATCAATTCAACGAATTACCCTTCCTAGACCGGATCGATGCGCGTTTAAGAGAAGCAACTGCAAACCACCGCTCCGAATTTTATGCTCTGCTGAAACTGGCGCCTTTGAATGCAGAGGCAGACTCACAGGATTACGGCGAAATATGTAAAAGGTTTCGTGATCTGGCAGGTGTGGAATTTAGTATGGCCAACTCCTTTTACTGGCTCGGGCCCGACAGTTTTATGGTGAGCTCAAATCCCGGAGCGGTGGTCTCGTTGGAGTTAGCCTGTGTAAATTTAAGGCGCAATATTGAAGATTATACCAGTGGGGACGGTGGGAAACCGGCAGCCACCGTAAGGTACAATATCGTATCCTATCCGGATGATGCTGACACGGCTTCAGAGCTTATTCTAAAGCTGAATGAATCCATTTTCTACGAATCAAACCAAATCATAAAGCGAGAGTCAGGTGAAAAAATCTACTAGATCAGGAAAGATCGATAAATCGAGCCGCAACATTCTCGTTGTCGATGACCAGCAGTCAACGTTAAAGATCATGGAAATTGGTCTGAAGGATAAAGGGTTTAATGTTTTCCTCGCCAAGAATGGAGAAACGGCTCTCCGGCTCGCAGAGAAAAATGAGATTCATTTTGCACTGCTTGATATCAGATTACCGGATCATGATGGAATCTCGCTAAGCAAAGAGTTAAAATCCATGTATCCTGCCGTAATCAATATCCTGATGACGGGATATCCGGGGCTCGAAAGTGCGATAGAAGCATTGCGTAATAACGTGTATGATTATCTCATCAAACCTTTCAGGATTGGTCAGGTCCTGTCCGTTCTTCAGAGGGCAGAAAGGGAATTTCAACTGCTGGGGAAACATATTAATAACATGCAGCTCATAAAAAAATTACAGCAGGAAAATGCAAAATTGAAGGAGACTCTTGATAAAGTCATGCCCGACGAGAGGCAATTAGTGATGAAATACGGGAAAGAATATCCACGTTCTCTGGTACAAAAGGTGTACAGTAAACAAATTTCAAAGGATTCAACCCTGGGTTGATTAATAAAGATATCATTTCAAACTTCGCAGTAAATAAAATTAATTTACGCATCGATTTTCGCCCTTGTTTAGGTACAATTCATGTTAAGTTCTTAATGATACAGATAAAGTTATATTAGAGGTAATCCCGAAATGAAGAAAATCCTGATTGTTGATGATGACCACAGTTTGCGGGCGGTTCTGATCGAGTCCTTTAAATCTGAAGGATACGATGTAATTTCCGCCAAAGATGGCGCAACAGCTTTGGATATTCTCAAAACCGAACCGGTGAACTTAATTGTCTCAGATCTCATGATGCCGGGAATAACCGGCATTGAATTGATGGAAATTGTAAACCGGGATTATACCGGCGTCGGTTTTCTGGTAATCACGGCCTATGGTTCAATAGAGCTGGCAGTTGAAGCTCTTCAAAAAGGCGCCTTTGATTTCGTAACCAAACCTTTTTCCCTGTCAAACATTACATCCCGCGTTAAACGATATTTTGAATTTGAAGGGATTATTGAAGAAAATAAAGAATTAAAGGGAAAGCTCCTCCAGGAGACGAAATTTAAGAAACTGGTGGGAAAAAGCCGCAAAATGCAAAAAGTTTTTCAACAGATCGAGATTGTTGCAAAGAGTGATGCAGCCGTATTTATCCAGGGCGAAAGTGGTACCGGAAAAGAACTTATTGCCAGAGCTATTCATGAACTGGGTGATCGGGTTGATAAGCCATTCCTCAAGGTTAACTGCTCGGCAATTCCCGAGTCTTTGTTTGAAAGTACGCTGTTTGGACATGAAAAAGGGTCCTTTACCAATGCCCTGAAAATGCACAAAGGACTATTTGAAGAGGCAGATACCGGAACGCTGCTGCTGGATGAAATCACTGAAATGCCGCTGCCGATGCAGGCCAAATTGCTAAGGGTTCTGCAGGAGGGGACCCTCACCAGGGTCGGATCAACGAAAGAGATTGATGTTAATGTCCGGGTGATTGCCACTTCGAACAAATCTATTCAATCGTTAATCGATAACGACAGATTCCGACAGGATCTCTATTACCGTTTAAATGTTTTTCCCATTAAAGTCCCTCCATTGCGCTCCCGTCCGGAAGATATACCGATATTATTAAATCATTTCATCGAAAAATTTAAGGCAAAATACCGTTATGAGAAAAAAGAGATCTCTGCCGAAATAGTGGCATATCTTATGAAACAAAGATTTGAAGGTAATGTCAGGCAGCTGGAAAATCTGCTTGAAAGAGCCATCCTGTATTCCGGGGAAGAAGAGTCTCTGCAAATGGAGCATTTTTCATTCGAATCCGACCATCCGGATACTTCGGGTGGTTTGTTCAACAATGAGGCAATGTCCCTGGCTGAAATGGAGAAAAAAATGATCCAAAGTACACTGGACATGACTGATGATAATCGTACCAAGGCAGCCAAAATCCTCGGGATCAGTGTGCGGACACTGCGTAATAAACTGCACCAGTATCAGATGGAAGAATGACATTCTACCGGACCAGATTTCTAATTCCTACCACTGACTACCCTAAAGAGTAATAACTATACACATATTCGTCTATAGGGTTATAGACGGAATAATCACTGATTCTTCAATATCTTACGGGAATTATTTCACCTCCCGTTTGGAAATTTTTTCCGCCATCTCTGCTGACTGAAGTTTTTCAAGCAGTTTGATTCAGGGGAATTATTTCCTTCACGATTTAGTAAATCACGAATAATAAATTGATTAGTAGACGCGCGGTTCAGAAATATGAGCTGCCGGCTCGAAGCGGATAGTATCGGCACGACAATTGAAACACTTTCCGCTAACCGATGGAACTAAAACTATTCAACACAAAAAATTCTCTGTTGCTGAAGAAGGCCCTTGAAACCTATGGTCTCGAAAGGGCTGCCATTTCGGAAAATATCGCCAATGTCAATAACCCTCGGTTTAGACGGATAGATACAGATTTCTCATCTGTTCTGAAGGAGGAAATGAGTGACAATAGGTTAAGGGTGACAGATCCAAAACATCTGGACGGCTCCAAATTCAGAACAAAGGCTCAATCTGAAGTGAACGGTGAAGAAGGAGTTGATCTGACCCGCGAAATGAGTGATCTGGCAGCCAACCAGATCAAACACGAGTTCGTCAGTAAGGTTCTCAGGCGATACTATGCTGGTTTATCGTCCGCTATTTTAGGCCGAAATCGTTAAGGAGTATTATCATGAAAACAGGTGGAATATTTTCATCCCTGAAAACAACCTACAGAGGACTGTCTTCACAGATGAAGCGTCTGGAGGTAATCTCTGAAAATGTGGCAAACGCAAAAAAATTACCCGATAAAACGGGGAAAGTTTATCGGCGAAAAGAAGTTGTGGACCGTTCTTCGGGCACAGGTTCAGACGGTAATTTCAAAACTCAGTTCGTGCTGCAGATGCGCCGCATGAGAGAAAACCATCTGCCGGGGAATACAATCAGAAACACAGTAGGAAAGACTCTCACCGGAGACGGCCGCCCTTATGAGGTGAAGGAAGTCGGCGGTGAAAGGCTGGTTTACGAGCCGGATCATCCTGAAGCAGATGCGAACGGGTATATTCATCTGCCGGATATCAATATCATCGAAGAAATGGTGGATATGGTTTCCGCCAGCAGAGCCTATGAAGCGAATGTCAGCGTCATAAATGCCGTTAAACAGGTAGCAAAGAAAACTCTGGAAATATAGGTCAATAAATGAAGATCCCAATTCCTGTTCGAAATGATTATATAACAGATCAGTATTCCAGAAATATTGATCACAAGACCGGCATCACCACCCGGACCAGATTTCCTGATGTAGAAAAACCGGAGGAAGCGTCAAAAATTCAGCGTGAAAAATCTCCTTCCACAGTTCTTTCCAGTCAGGAAAAGACAACTCTGTACATGCTCTTTGGGAGTGAAAAACCAGAAGACCTCAATTTCTACAATAACAATAAGGTGAGCCTGATTAACAGAGGTCGTTTAATCGATTTAAAGGGGTAAAATATGTCAAACATAAATCAAATTTCAGGATTACTTCAAAACATTACAAACCAATCCGGTTCAAAGCAGATCAAGGGTGACGGACAGAAACCCGGCGAGGGTGTCAGCTTTTCGGAAACTATCAAAGATTTTCTGACTGCTGTAAATCAGAGCCAGAAAACTGCAGGGAAGAAAGTAGCCGATGTCGTAGAAGGAAAATCCGAGAATCTGGCAGAGGCGATGACGCGTCTTGAAGAATCGAAGCTCAACTTCCAGTTGCTGCTGGAAATTCGCAGCCGGCTACTGGATTCATACAAAGAAATTCAACGCATGCAGGTTTAACCAACAATCAGCAGAAGGGTGTAAATGGATCAGCTATTTTCGATTATTAGTAGAATTATGGGGAAGTACTCGCTGGCACAGCGGATGGTCATCGTTACGGTGGTTATCGGTATCATTGCCGTAATCGTCTCGCTGGTTACCTGGGCGAACAAACCCGAATTTACGGTTTTGTACACCAATCTGGAACCCTCGGTTGCAGATAATATGATCAGCGAGATTCGCAGCGATAGTATTCCTTTTAAGCTTGAGGATAACGGGAAAACCATTTTGGTTCCGGCGGGAAATGTGGATGAACTTCGACTGACACTTGCCGGTAAAGGGATGACGGGTTCATTAACCGAAGGCTGGAAAGTGTTTGACAATCAGAAAATCGGACAAACAACTTTCATGCAGAAAATCAATATGCGGCGCGCTTTGGAAGGTGAGTTGGCCAAAACAATCTCACAATTCGAAGTTATTAAAAGTTGCCGAGTCCATCTGAACCTGCCGGAAGGTAAGCTGTTTGAAAAGGAGAACAGCGGTTCAGCCTCCGTAGCCCTGAACCTGAAGCCAGGGAACACCCTCAACAGCTTACAGATTAAAGGTATTACCTCTCTGGTGGCAAACTGCGTTGATGGCATTACCAAAGATAATGTGGTTCTTTTGGATGCAGATGGAAAATTATTAAACAAGAACTCCTCCGATGATGCAGCTCTCGGGACAGTGGCAAATCAATGGGAAATGAAAAATACCCTTGAAGAAAAATATAAAAATAAAGTCAATAAAATTCTTGAAAGCATCGTTGGCCCAAACCGTGCCGTGGTGGAGGTTTCCGTCGAATTAAATTTTGAACAGGTGGAGCGGACGGCCGAAATATATGATCCTGATAACGTGGCCATTATCAGCGAGGAAAGACACACCGAATCCACCTCCAGCTCAGATACACTTAGCAGTTCCAGCCAGCATCACACCAACGAAGATTTACTGACAAACTACGAGATCAATAAAACGGTTGAACATTATCAGAACAATGTGGGTGCGATACAGAAGCTTTCCGTGGCAGTGGCAGTTGACGGATACTATAAGGTCTCAACCGGCGCTAACGGTGAAAAAACCAAGGAATATGTTGCGAGAAATCAGTCTGAACTCGATCAAATCTCCGCCCTGGTGGCCAGTGCCGTTGGGTACTCTGCCGAGAGGGGCGATATGGTGGAAGTAAAAAATATGCGGTTTGACCGGTCCGGTGCAAACGCCGACGATGAGTTTGCCCAGGCATCGTTTACCGGCGAAATGTGGGCAAATATCATCAACAAAGTTCTAGTCGGTCTCTCCATTTTAATCGCCCTCTTTGTGATGCGGAAACTGTTAAAGAGCACGACTACGATTTTCCCTGAACTTGCCGCAGCCACCACCACCGCAGCCTTGCCCGGTGTCGAGAGCCTGACGGGATTAACAAGCGGTGTAGATGAACGGGAAGTTTCGGAAGACGCCTATATCACAAAGCTAAGCCCGGAGGCCAGAGCAAAACTGAAAGCGAAAGACAGAATGACGGAAGATGTTGTCACTTACGCAAAGGAAAGTCCTGAGGACGCAGCGAGGTTAATACGGTCATGGTTGACACAAATGCAGATGCAGCAGTAGGGATGAGCCAGGAAATCCGAACCCAATTAGCCCCTCTTCAAAAGGCGGCGTTGGTGATTGTCGCCATGGGAGTGCAAAATGCAGCCCAGGTGATGAAAAACTTTACGGAACAGGAAATAGAAAAAGTGACGATTGAAATCGCCAAACTTAAGGATATTCCGGCTGAAGTTTTAAGCGAGGTGATTGAAGAGTTCTATCAGCTGATGCTGGCAAATCAGTATATCATTCAGGGCGGTTTGGACTATGCCAAAAAGGTTCTCGAAAGCGCCTGGGGTCATAAACGTGCCGATGAGATCATCAAAAGAGTAGAGGCCACCACTGAGGTGAGTGCCTTTTATCTGCTGCAGACGGTCGATGACAAACAGCTGCTCAGTTTTTTACAAAACGAGCATCCTCAGACAACCGCCCTTATTCTGGCAAATTTAAAACCGACACAGGCTGCAGCCCTGCTATCAGAAATGCCCGAAGAGGCTCAGAGTGAGATCGCCTATCGCCTTGCTACAATGGAGAAAACCTCACCGGAATTGATCGCGGATATTGAAGAAGTAATTCGGGATCAGATTGGGACCGTCTTTGGAGGCGGGCTCAGACGTCAGGGGGGTGCAGAAGCAGTTGCTGAGATACTGAATTCCACCACCCGGGCAGCGGAGAAAAATATCCTAACAAATTTGAAAGAAGTAGATCCTGAGCTTTCCGAAGAGATCACAAGTCTGATGTTTCTGTTTGAGGATATCCATAAACTTCCGGATGCTTCAATTCAGCGTATTATCAAAGAAGTTGATTCTAAAACAATTGCGCTTGCTCTTAAATCTACCAGCAATGAGCTTAAAGAGAAAATTTTCAGTTGTATGTCTGAAAGAGCCGCTGAGATGCTGCGGGATGAACTGCAGTATCTAGGACCGGTTCGGGTGAGAGATGTGGAAGCTGCCCAGAAGCAGGTTCTCGATATTATTCACCAACTGGAGGAAACCGGTGAGATCGTAATTGGCCGTGGTGCAGAAGAAGAAGAAATCATCGAATGATTGTCAAGCATCTAAAAATCAGCAGAAGAATTGTTGGCCTTATGGAGGGCTCGGTGAAAATCGAGAAATCCGTCGATGAGCCTATTTCAATACTGGAAGATCACGATTGGGCAATGACGGGTAATAAAAAAATGAACGGAGGCACCCGGGATAGAATTATTGAATATGAAAACAGGGTCAAAAACCTCGAATCATCACTCCAAAGAGCGCGGGAAGAATCATTCCAGGCGGGTTTTGAAGAAGGGAAAGAAATTGGTATTAAGGAAATAAGAGTCCAAATTGACAATCTTTCAAAAGAATTTGTATCAGCCACCGGTTCCCTGGATGACCAGTATCGCCAGACCCTGCAGAAGCTTGGAAAGCCGCTCGTGCGTTTGTCGATAAAAATAGCGGAAAAAATAATAGGTCAGGAGCTGAAGCATGCCGATGTATATGATGCAGTCGTAAAAAGACAGATCGGGAAATTGTTAAGTGAAGTAACCGACCAGAATAAGATCACAATCTACCTCAATCCCAAACAGATTTCGAATATCGCCAGAGTTGAAACCCGGGAACAGAAGAGACTGACCGGTGCCGTTAGTTTTGCAGCGAAAGAGGACCTTAAACCTGGTGAATGTGTCGTTGAAACAGAAGACTATATTCTTGAGGGTTTAATTACCAGACAATTGCAAAATATCGAAAACAAAATGTTAAGTCAGGAAACAATTGAATAAAATTCTTCACCAGTTTAATGAGTATCAACGCGTGGTTGAAACGATGAAGACCATTCAGCTGGACGGTAAGGTCTCGCAGGTAGTGGGACTCATCATCGAGGCCACCCTGCCGGGTGGTACATTGGGAGAATTATGCGAAGTTAAGACCCGGGAGGGCAAATTGATTAAAGCGGAGATAGTGGGATTCAATGCCAACCGGGTCCTGCTGCTGCCATTCAGCGAGACGGTCGGGATTTCTCCCGGTGCTCTTGTCAGAACCAGTCCGCAGCCTTTAACCGTTCCCGTTGGTGCGGGATTACTGGGACGCATCATCGATGGTCTGGGCAATCCGATTGACGGAAAGGGACCGATCGAAGCGGAATTCAAACAGCCGGTTTATAATAATCCGCCGGACCCGTTAAATCGGAAGCGGATCACCGAACCCTTGAGTACCGGTGTTAAAGCAATTGACGGCTTGGTGACTATTGGAAAAGGTCAGCGGGTTGGAATCTTTGCCGGGAGCGGCGTGGGGAAGTCAGTATTGCTCGGGATGATGTCCCGCTATACAAATGCGGCAGTCAATGTCATTGCCCTCATCGGTGAACGGGGTCGTGAGGTTAAAGAATTTATTGAACGGGATCTGGGGCCTGAAGGACTTCAACGCTCTGTTGTTGTTGTGGCGACTTCTGATCAGGCCGCGATGGTGAGAGTTAAGGGAGCGTTAATTGCCACTGCTATTGCTGAATATTTCAGGGATCAGGCAATGGATGTCATGTTGCTTATGGATTCGCTTACGAGAGTTGCAACAGCTCAACGGGAGATTGGATTAGCTGTGGGAGAACCCCCTACGACAAAGGGGTTTACACCATCCGTATTTGCCATGCTGCCACGCCTGCTGGAACGCGCCGGCTGTAATGAAAAGGGGAGCATTACCGGCCTGTACACTGTTCTCGTAGAAGGCGGCGATATGGATGAACCGATCAGTGATGCTGCCAGGGCAATCCTGGACGGCCATATTGTGCTGTCAAGAAAATTGGGGAATATGGGGCATTATCCTGCTATCGATGTGCTGAGCAGTGTGAGTCGTCTTAAAAATGAAATCTCGACCCAGGCACAAAAGAGGGAGTCCAGGAAAATTTTATCCCTGCTGGCGGAATATCAGAAGTCGGAAGATCTGATTAACATCGGGGCCTATGTGGCGGGGAGTAATCCAAAAGTTGACCAAGCCTTAAAATACATCGATGATATCAACAATTTTCTTCGCCAGGAGATCGATGAGAGTTCAGATATGGAACAGACACTCAACAAATTATATGCAGTAATTCCGGAGGAAAATAAGAACTGATGTCCAGAAGTTTCCAGTTTCCGCTGCAGAGGGTCCTGAATGTCAGAGAGATTATCGAAGAGACGAAATCGCTCGAATTAAAACGGTCTCAGTCCAAACTTGAAATCGAAAAGAATCAGCTTAAAATCCTAAAGGATCGGAAAGACGAGATGCTTTCTGAAACCCGGTTAAAAACAAAACGTGGGGACAGGCTTACGCTTAATTCACTGCAAATATCCAGTAACTACGTTTCTCAGCTGAACGAATCTATCAATGGTAAGAAAATCGCTATCGATAAATCGGCCCAATTGGTAGAGAAAGATCGCAGTGAGGTATTAAAAGCCTCCAGAGAGAAAAAAATTGTTGAAATCCTGAAGGATCAACATTTGCAGAGATATATTAAGGACCTTAACCGGGCGCAGGAAAAAGAAGAGAGTGAAATTGGTCTTAGAATTAGCGCAAAGAGAAAAGCGGAGATCGCCAGATGAAAAAGCTGTTGATTTGGCTAGGCCTTGGAGTGGTTGTGTTTATTGTTCTGGTGGGGGCTATTTTCGGAGTACTCACCTATATGCAGTCTAAAGATGAACCCGCCGAGGTAGAGCAGCTGACGGAAAATGGAACCGTAAACCCGGAAATCCTGGCACAAAAACAGGCGGAAATAGATACGTTGAATGCTGAGATTGCGCGGATCAAGGGAGAACTCTTCAACACGAAGTTAGTCAGTGACAGCCTGCTCAACAACAATCAATTTCTGGAGGGTCTTCTGTCTGAATACAAAACGACGGTGGCTGACCTGAATGGAAAACTACTAAAAAAACAAAAGCAGGCTGTAAAAATTAAAGAGCTCGCAAAAACTTATGAATCCATGAAAGTGGATGAAATCCGGCCAATCCTGAAGAATGTGGATGACATGACCGTGATTGCTCTATACGAAAATATGAGCAGCCGATCCAAAAAAGTAATTTTGAATTCATTATCCAGTGAGCGTGCTGCATTGATCACTCAACAGCTGGCGGGAATGGACGCCAATGATAAAGAATAATACCATAAACTTCGCTTCAAAACCATCTGGAAAACAAGGCGGACATCCGGACCCTGTTACAGGGTTCGAATCGCCGGGTGTTGCCGTCGGTAAATGGCTCACTGCCTTAAACACGGCTCAGGCAACTAATGTAAATGAAGGGTATTTTAATTTTCAAAACATCCTTCGTAAAATGTCTTCTTCGGATCCGCTCCCAGGGGCTGTAAACAAAATATTTTCTTCAAATATTTCGTTTATGAATGCCTCTGCCGACCTTGGAAAACCTTACCGGAATATCGCCGGGGTAGAGTCCAAACCTAGTTCGAGCTTGATACAGGAACCCGGGAGTCTTCGGGAAGGAGCCAAGATCGGTGCTAAAACCTGGGATGAAGCAGCGAGGTATTCAAAAAATACGGGTAAAACTGCTTTCGGAGCAGGTCCGAAGCAGAGGATTACTGATGACACTGCAGTTCATAACAGGGAACCATCATCTCGAGAGAGGGTCGAGGTTACAACACCCAGAACTGCAGGACCATCCAAACTAACCCGGGACTCTCAAGGGAAGTTAACGGCCACCGGGAATGCTGCCTGCTCACGGCCGCTGGGAGCTGTAAGCACGGAGATGTCTTTAACAGACAGCAGGCTCAAAGGACCAGCTAAAATTGATGTGTCGCCACTGCCATCAACGACCTCGGCTGGCGGGGAACAACCGCACTCTCTCAGAGACTCCGCACTCTCGGATAAGATCGCACCGCATAATCCAGGCAGGGTTGAGTCCGGTTCATCCGGTGTCCCAAAGCCACCCGTTACTGCATTTGAGACCAAAGCTCCGGTTGGATCACCGCCTGGAAGTAAAGAATCGCTACCCACACTGAAAAATAAAATCACCGGAGAGTCAGCTAAAATTGATGTGCCACCACTGCCATCCAAAACGTCAGCCGGCGGGGAGATATTCCCATCTTCGAAAAAATCCTCATCAGCTCGAAAACCGGCTACACCTCACGTTCACCCGGGGACGGTGTCCGTTGGGAGAAATGCGGATAATTCACAATATCGACAGATTTCGCCTGAAAACGACGCAAGCCCTCTGAAACAGAGGGAACGCATTTTCATTATGAGTGAAGAACTGCCTGCGCGGTCCACAAGAGCAGCCGGGCCGGCCATCGAACGGAGATATCCCCTTTCACCGGAAGAACCTTATGTTTTCAGAGCTACTGAGGACCGTGTACTTAAGAAAGATCTTCTGAAGAATGTGTCACCACTGCCAAAGCAATCTTCAGAGAACCGGAAAAACACCCTGAAATATCGGTTTTCAACAGTTGAGCAGGGATTAAAAAACAATGTTCCTGATGCGAGACAGAATTTTGCAGTCTTTGCTCAATATCGTGAAGATCCTGAATTTATTAAAACAATCTCCGGACAGGCAGCAGCAAAAGCGACCCAGGCGGGTGCGTTCAGCAAGCCAGCTGAACCATCGGGATATCCGCCCAATTCCAAAACGACAACCCGGTTCATACATGGTAAAAATACGACGGATAAACCTGCTGCAAAATCCCCTGATAAGACGGTTGATAATACGCGGACGGAACCCGCAAATACAGCAGCATCCGATATCAGTAGGAAGATTATTCCTGATGAGGACAACCCTGCCGGTAGAAAACTATCGGTCTTTCCCCAGGTCTCGGGGGGCTCGTGGGAAACGCTGGTGGTGGCTCCGCTA
>JAADGM010000016.1:0-14641 GCA_013152375.1 FCB group bacterium
ACCTTCACACGTGGATCACCAATACCCTCACCCCCGTGGGTAATCTAGTTTCGTATCCAGCATATATCCGATTATTGCCCAAATTCCTCCCCTGGCATTTTTATTGAGGTTTAAAATCCTTATCGACTGAAATAGTGAAAATACTCGCTGAAAACTACCATTTTGCAATAACATCGCATTACCCGTCTCATTTTTGCATACTATTACAGAGTGGGTGACTGTTTTCCCGACGGACAGGCGGTGATTCAACTTTTCACTTTTCACTTTTAATAAAAAACCCCTCGCATCACGAGAGGTTTTTCCGCTCCGGTACCTGGACTCGAACCAGGGACACGTGGATTAACAGTCCACTGCTCTGACCAACTGAGCTATACCGGATCATTTCTTCATCATTTAAATAACACGCGTTGATAAAGCCTGCAAATTTAGCTAGATTTCCCAAGATGGGAAAATATTTTATTCCAGATCGAACTCTTTTTTCAGCATCCTACAGGTCTCCGACAGGCTGTCCACTTGTACTTTATTGTGACCGATGACAGGCATAAAATTCGTATCCCCCTTCCAGCGGGGGACAATATGCAGATGAACATGTTCTTTGATTCCCGCACCGGCGATCTCACCAAAATTCGCACCAAAATTGAAACCTTCAGCCCGCATCACCCGACGCATAATCTTCATCGCTTTTGAAGCAATCTGCAGCATCTCAACCTGTACAGGTGTATCGACATTTTCAAAGTCAGGCACATGCTTATATGGCGCAATCAATACATGACCATTATTGTAGGGATAAAGATTCATCAAGACAAAACAGAACTCCCCTCTGAATACGATGAGATTCCTTTCATCTTCATTCGAGTTTGATTTATCGCAGAAGATACAACCCTTCCCATCATCTTTGGGCGTCCGGATATACTCCATCCGCCAGGGAGCCCATAGCCGGTCCATGCTCAAGCAATACTCTTTTTGATTTCGTTTTTGGGTGCTGTCATTTATTCCCTTCTTCGCGAGCCTTCTGGTAAGCCGCAATCACTTTTTCCGTCTCTGTGTGCGGCAGGTCTTCATAGTGCGAAAACTCAAGAGTGAACATTCCCCGCCCCTGAGTTATGGAGCGTAAGGATGTTGAGTAATCATGCAGGTTGGCCAGGGGAACTTCTGCAGAAATAATCTGAAAGTGGCCGTCCGAATCCATTCCAAGCACTTTACCACGACGCTGGGAAATATCCCCCATCACATCACCCATCGAAGTTTCAGGGATCTTTGCCCGGAGGGTATAGATTGGTTCCAGAAGTTTGGGTCTGGCAGCATTGAAACAATCTTTAAAAGCATGCTTACCGGCAATCTGAAATGACATATCATTCGAGTCAACCGGGTGCATTTTCCCATCGTAGAAATCGACTTTCAGGTCCACTACCCGGCAACCGGCTATAATGCCTTCGTTGCAGGCGGCATTGACCCCTTTTTCTACAGAGGGCACAAAGGTTCTGTCAACGTTCTGCCCTACGAGTGAGTTTGTGAATTCAACTCCCTCCCCCCTACTTTTGGGTTCGATCCTCATCCACACTTCTGCAAATTGACCGGCACCCCCAGATTGTTTTTTGTGCCGGTATTTCGCTTCGGCTTTCGTCGTGATGGTCTCACGATAGGGGACTTTGGGCGGAAACATCTCGAGCTCAACACCAAACCTGGCTTTTAATTTTTTCAGGATAATGTCAAAATGCAGTTCTCCCTGACCTGTGATGACGGTCTGCTTGATCTCTCCGTCAAAGTTGAAACTGAAGGTGGGATCTTCCTCATGCAGCAGCGCAAGACCTTCGGACATTTTATCTTCATCTCCCCTTGATTTCGGTGTGATAGCCATTCGAATATTCGATTGAGGGAATAGAATTGGCGGAAGCTCAATCGCTCCCTTGGGGTCTGTCAGCGTATCCCCCGTATGGGTGTTTTTCAGCTTTAATGCTGCACCGATATCTCCGGCAATCAACTTGCTGGCGTCTTTGCGGTCCTTCCCGTTAATATAATATATCTGCCGCATGCGTTCTGTTGAATTGCGATTTACATTTTTCAGTTCATCCCCGGAATTGACCGCACCTGAATAAACCCGGAAAAATGACATCTCTCCAATATGGGACTCACTCACTGTTTTAAAAACAAAGGCTGAAGCAGGAGCCCCTTCGGATGTAGGTTGAGTAATTTCTTCATCTGTACCTGGTTTGACACCTTTGACTTCTTTAAAGTCTGCCGCGCAGGGTGCATAACGGGCAATGATATCCATGAATCTTTTCACACCGATATTATTTTTGGAAGAAACAACAAAAATGGGGATTAAATTACCGGCGAGGAGCGCTCCGTGGATTCCACCTCTCATTTCGTCTTCGGTCAGAGAGTCATTCTCAAAGAATTTCTCCAGTAATGTATCATCGGATTCGGCAATCACTTCAATCAATTCAGCATGCAGATCATTTAACTTTTCGGCCCATTCACCCGAAGGTGAACTTTCAGAATAGTTCCCTGAACCATCCGTCTGGAAAGTATAGACTTCTTTCCGCATGACGTCGGCGAGCTGATTAAATCCTTCTCCGTGATTGATCGGCAGGGTCAAAGGAATTGCTTTGTTTCCAAACCGCTCTTTGATTTGACCCAGGACCATATCAATATCGGCATTATCCCGATCTGCCAAATTAACTATGATAATCCGGGGAAGCTGATAATCCTTTGTGCAATATTCCCAGCTTAATTCCGTGCCCACCTCGATACCATTGGTGGCACTCACAACGATTGCGGCAAAATCCGCCACCCGCAGTGCAGCTTTGGCTTCCCCCTGGAATTCCAATGATCCGGGAGTATCGAGAATATTCAGTTTTTTATCAAGCCATTCCAGATTAACCAGAGTCGATGAGATGGACTGTCCCCGTTCAATTTCATAATCATGATAATCTGATACTGTACTGCCGTCTTCAATGGTACCCATTCTCTGAATGAGTCCGGCGTTATAAACCATGGCCTCTATGAGGGTTGTTTTACCAGTGGTTGAATGCCCGATCAAGGCAAAATTTATGATGTTTTTTGTTGAATAATCTTTCATTAGATTCCCCTGTTTAATAAAAAAATCCGGCACAATCCGCCGGATCCATATTCCAAGTGTAATTATTGCCCGGTCTCGATGAAGAGACCAGGCTTAAATATCTGCCCGATTTAATATCCTGTAAGGATGATCCAATCATTCTAATATCCTGCAATTGCAAGGGCGCAAAATTAGCCAGATCTGTGGCGGTAAAACAAGTTATTCCGACTCCTGAAAGAGGCTCAACTTACGTTCATTCTCAATGAGGTTTCTCAGTGCCGGTTTGAGATAAATATTTGAAAGATCAAGCTTCGAAAAGGCCACTGCAAAGCGTTTCAACCGCTGTTCGAGAGGTTTATTCTTGTTTAGAACGATATACTTGTCTTTTTCCACGAGACAATAATCTCCGGAAAAATTCCCTTTGCCGTTAACGATACGGATGCCTAACTGTTCAGCCAGGCGTTCAAATTCCTGGTATTGCTGACCGGGTTTCATAGAAATTCCTCCTTCCCGCTTTTTTTCAACAGATTGACAATCTCCTTAACTTTTTCGGCTTCATGCAGGGGCATTACCAGAGTGACACCCTGCACATTTATCACGGCGACATTCTCCATTCCCACCACGGCAGTCAGATGATCGGGACTGAATACCAGTGTGTTTGTTGTGTCTATTGCACTGACCAGACCCCGGAAAACATTATGCTCAGAGTCGGTCTCAAGCTCCTCAAATAGGGATTTCCAGGAGCCAAGATCGCTCCAGCCGAATTCTACACTCAGGGTGTACACAATCTTTGATTTTTCTAACACACCGTAATCAATGCTTTCCGGCCGGATTTTTTGCCACTCCCGGGTAAGGACATCCTTGTAGGAGGATGTACCGATGGCATCGCCAATGCGCATCAGATGGGGATGTAGTTCGGGCATAGTGGATTTGATGGCATCCAGAATTGTCTTCGCCCGCCAGATGAACATCCCGGAGTTCCATAAATAATCACCGCTTTTGATAAACCTTTTCGCAGTTTCCAATTCCGGTTTTTCGGTAAATGTTCTGACCTTATTGATCCCGGGGCTCACACCCTGAACAGCTTTCATAAATTGTATGTAGCCATACCCTGTGGCTGGATATGTTGGCGGGATACCCATCGTCACCAGTGACGGCGTTGACCGAACCTGCTGCGCGGCAAGTTTCACTGATGCGCAAAATGCCTGCTCATCGCGAATAAGGTGGTCAGCCGGGTAAACGCCCATAGTATCATCGTCACATCCTGCGATCCGAAGCGCAGCAAGGGCGATGGCCGGGGCCGTATTTTTCCCGGAAGGTTCAATGATAAAGTTCTCTGCCGATAATTCAGGAAGCTCTTGCTGTATCAGCTTGCAGAGCTGTTCGGAGGCAACCACATAGATCTGATCATCTGGAGAAATCGCAGCAAGTCGCTCGTACGTGAGCCTGATCATCGATTTTTCACCTAATATGGATAGCAGCTGTTTGGGTTTCCGTTTTCGACTGTAGGGCCAGAATCGTGTTCCCGTGCCCCCGGCCAGTATTACATGATGCATCTTATTCCCGTCTGTTTACTTCCAATTAAAATTCCAGATCGACCCCTTCCACTGACCACCTCGCCCGTACTTCAACGGTATCCGGATATGCCGCTAACCGAGCAGCCGGCCGGTAGGGTGACCATAAACCTGAAAAATAGAGCTGTGGGTTAACATCGTTTAATTTTTCATACGCCTGTACCCTGTACACACCGGGAGGCAGTCGTTTTAAAACATAATTGGCCCCCTCCGGTTCAGCATAAAAAGAACTGTCGGATTCCAGATTTGTTGCCGAGACCATCAGTGAATTCAGGCCCTGATACCTTACTGCACCCAAAATGTCTCCGGTGGGCAGATGCTGCGGATATCCCTGCCAGTTCACTTTCAGCGTCACGATCGAGTCCGCCATGAAATTTCCACTGGTGTCATAAAAATCATAACCGCTGAACCGCAGGCTTTCGGTATTTGGCCGTATATCCGATATTTCCAAACTGCGATTGTTCAGCCATTTGGTGTAGTAGATGGTTGTCTCCGTGTCTATGATCCCCTCAACAAAGAGCGGGAGAGCATACGTGGTGTCCTTGATATAAAAAACCGGTTCTGTGAAATTTATATGATAGTAATAACCGCTGAAATAATGCTTGCCCACGGCAGGAGGGATTGTGTCTGAAATCTCCGGAACCACAAATGAATAAGGGGTCATCTTGTAACGTTCCAGACGATTTGTGCGGTCTAAGAAAAGGGTCAGGGTATCACCGGGAGAGAAAGCTCCCTTCGTCCCCAGATACTCTCTTAACGATAGGGATTCCTCACTGCCGTCACTGAATGTGAGGTTTATGAAATCTTTATTTTGAAAATCGATGGACTTAATACTAAGTCTTTCAGGAGGTTCACTCATCAACATTTTGACTTCTTTTAGTTGCGATGAGTCAGTCAGGGAAATATGATCCGTATTTAGCATGGCATATCTAAATTCACGGTAATCTGCCCCAAAGTCCTTGAGCTCACCCTCAAGAGCACAAACCACATAAGTCCCTGCCCTCAGATGACTAAACTGCCAGCGGCCATCCATCGCGGCCTGTATTTTCATTAGGTACCGGCTGGAGTCTGAAACAGGATAAGCGTAAAGTCCCAGTTCAACTTTTTTCTCCGGATCGATCCCCTGCAGTTGCCCCGCTATAGAGGCTTCCGGGATGTCAAAACCGGTAGAATAAATGAGCTGAATTGGCATTTCGATCTCGTTATTTTGATAATCTCGAACGGACCGGGTCAGATTGATGCGGATCAGAGAATTTTCCGGCCAGCCCCGATCTGCAGTCAGGGTAACGACATTCCACCTGGATTTTACCGTAACCGCAACATCAGGATCGATCTGCACCGCTGCCGGCACCGAGAGCGGATCAATGGACTCGTCAAATTTCAGGATGATCTTCGCATCCGTCGGCAGGGCAGTGGTTTCATTTGCAGGCGTCACCTCTACGAGACGCGGACTGCGCGTATCCTCAGGCCCGCCCGAGGCGGGAGCTTCGGCCGCACAGCTTAGCAGGAGCCAGAACAGGGTAAACTGTAATAAATATTTTATGAACGGATTTTTCCTCATACAAGCTGTAAAATTTCGGTACAACAAAGGGGGCTGCACAAGGCATTTACATAACTCTGTAGTGGTTGTTTTTATAAGCATGTGGACCAGGGGATTATCAAAAGCGGGCCCACAGTGGTTTTATCAATTGAGAATTCAGACTTATGAAGTTTACTTCTTTTTCCGGTAAATTAAAATCAGATTTTGTAACACAAGTTTTAGCATTAAATGAATTTTTTATACTGCCGGGACCTAATTTGATTTTACAACTGATATAATGTGCATCTGCTTTTCAATTTTTTTCAGGGAATTTTACCGCAAACGCATGTTTAAGACTGCCGTCATATTACTGGCTCAAATATTGTTTACCCCTTTGCTGGCGTTTTCAGATTTAAACGCGGTTACGGACTCTTATGAATTACAGATTGCCGGTCAATATCTGGACTCAATTATCTACACCGGCAACTATGACTTTGCCGATTCTGTATTTTATTACTGTGGGATCTCGAAAAACGCAGCGAAAAAACATGGAACTGCTTATGAGCAGGCCAAAGCTGATGAGATCAGCGGTTCGGCCTATTACCTGATCGGCAGGACGAATGTCTCCATAAATTATTTAAGCCGTGCCGTCGCCTATTATCAGCAAATCTCCGATACGTTAAACATTGCCAGGACTCTGCTGTCAATTGGAGAATCTCATCTTTATAACAACAACAAACCTGTAGCTGACAGTATCTTTACGGAAATTGAGCATCTCCTGATACAGCAGGATTCAATCCGAACGACGGACTATCTGAATTCGATAAGCGTGGCCTATCGTAACAACGGCTACTATGACGATTCCATTGAATATTTAAAAGACTGTACATTCTTTGAAGCGAATGATCAGGACCAATTAAACCGGATCGTCCGGAAATATATGTTTTTGGGTAACCTGTATTCATTGAAGGGTGATTATGTCAGCGCGATAAAGTACTATAATCAGATGTTTCTGAAATCGAAAAAAATCGCTCTGCCGCTGAAAGAAAAATTGATCTGGGAATCCACCCTTTTCAATAATCTGGGGAATTTATATTCACGCCTTGGTGAATTTCTAGCCCATGATGATTACCTGGAGGTGGCAAAAAAATATTACCGTGAAGAATGCCGGCTGACGCGGGATCCCGAGATTGAATACGGGTGGGGCTGTATTTACGCCAATAATAATATCGGTAAAGTATTCTTAATCCAAAACAAGCTGGATTCTGCCCTGATACGATATCAGGACGGGCTCAACCGGTTAAGGCAAATTTTTGACTTCAGAGGTGCCATCGGTGACAGGATACTGATAGGAGATGTACTGCAGCAGATTGGAACTATTCATAAAAAAATGGGGCATAACGCCGCCGCCGGGCAGTATTATCACCGTGCTTTGAAGATTCAAAGGGATATGAAAAATATCCGGGAGACGGCGGTAGTGCTGAACGGTCTTGGAGATCTTTACCTGCAAACCGGACGTGCCGACAGCGCATGGCTGTATTTGTCAAAAGCGAGGAGACTGCTGGAGGGCCGCGAAATAAATACCGTACTGGGTAAAACTTATCAATTATTTGGTGAATATTACCTGAAGGCCAATGACATTCTGCAGAGCAGAAAATATGAGGTGATGGCTGATTCGCTGTTGGAAGAACCCTCCAAAAACCTCATACAAGCCATCAATTCCTATTCCTTACCGCTGTTGATCGGTCATCCGGTAAACATTTCAAAACCCGAATCGGATAACAGAAATTACACCTGGATATTACTTCTCCTTGCGGCGGGTTTGATGGCATTTGCGGTAGTTTTTATTTTTAAACTCAGGAGGCAAGAGCCCGATAAAAACCTTAAGCTTCAACCCCTGACAACGGATTCCATAGACCCGGCTGAATGTGATATACTGGAAATAAAATTAAAATCAGGACAGATCAACCAGAGTTATTTTTCACTTTCCTCCAGTGGAAAAGAACTGCATACTGATTGTTGCAAACTGTCCGATACGTGCATGAGTCTGCTGCTGTTTCTGGCGCTGGAAAGAGAACATGAAGGGCTTCGGGGGAGCTGCTGGCTGGACCATCCGGCAGAAAAGAAAACCGAGATACTGGAAGCACTGCAATTCATTGATAACTGTCTGATGCTCAACAGCAACTACGAACTTGATCTGGACAATTACGAGGACATCCTGCAGGGCCGGATGAACAGAAAAAAAGTAAAAGCCGGTTCCTGGATCTGGGATTTCGAAAATACAAATCGTAAACGTATCGTGTCGGAAATCAACAAATATTTCAACGACACAGATTTTAAACTGATTCATATCAAGCCCATTATAAATCATCTTGGCGGGCGTTATTGCCTGGCTGATTCTATTACAACTATCCTCATAGAAAAATAAGTCCGTAACGTTACAGCGGACGAATACTTCCCCCCGGAACTTCCTAATTTGTCACCGGCAGCAAGAACAATGGCCGGATAAAATATAATGGAAGTAATAGCATGAAAAAAATAGCTCCAGTCATCACGGGCATCATACTGATCGTCCTGGGGATCGCCTTTTTTACTGAGCGGGGATTTTTCGCCAACCTGCTGCTTGACGCCAATGTAATTGGGAATATGGGGCTATGGCCAGTTGATACAAGCAAAGTGAATGGTGTTGTAATAACCGGTGCGATAGCATTTATCGGAGGAGTCGTTTTGACAATCACTGGAATTTATAAGACACTTGACACAGGAAGTTCAAATCAAGATTATTGACATGACAGGTATTTCGATAATTTTTGTTCTTTCTGCAAACGAGACGATGTGGTCGATTCCCCCGGCACATGTCCCGGGGTTTTGGGTCAGGGTTTGCCTTGGGGGTTAATTCCAATTTACTCAACAATCCAAATAGAATCATGCCCTCTTTCACAGTGATATTCAATGGAAGACAATAATAATTTAAAAGCAATAATTCAGAGTACTTTTAAGACGGGCGTTGACTCATTAGCCGGTATTTTTAATTCGAAGATTATTCAAAATTCTGATCCCGACTATACTGCTTTTGTCATCCCCACCGGTGGTTTATGCCTCATGGGACTGCATCAAATAGGGTCGAAAGGAGACTATGTTGATATCAGATGGCGGGTTCTCATTGGCGAGGTGACAACCGAATTTGATTGTGACAAGATCCTCGAAGCAAATTTTGAAATGCCGGAAACCTGCTACAGCATATTCAATTTTAACGATAAGAAAATCCTGGCGATCACAGATATTTATCGTTTTTTAATTGCCTGGGGAATGGATGACATTGTTGACATCATGAAAATTCGTTTCGGCAGTGTATTCTCCGTCCCCTTATCCCTGCCGTCAATTTCAACGCTTTCGGGTGATCTAATTGAAAAAATATTATTCAAATATAAACCAAAACAGCTATTAGGCGAATAGAGCCTGATATTCTGTCTTGAGCCGACGCAGCCCCGGAAGCCAGGATCCCGTAGCGGGTCAGCCTGTACGTGATAAGAGAAAAACCTTACCGAACACTACCGGTGCTTCACTCCCTCCCAAGTTCAAATGGCAGTTTTCCCCGGTAGATCATTTTATCAGGTGTTACTTCGGCGCTGATCACATAGACCTTAACGCCCTGTCCATGAGCATTTACCAGCGCTTCTCCCAGGTCCGGATCCCTTTGCCAATAGGGTTTGAAAAGAGCAGCGTCAGAGCGCTGAACTAAAAATAGTACAGCACACTTTTTACCGGCGCGGGACATCTGCGCCAGATGCCGCAGATGGCGGGCACCCCGGGCGGTAACGGCATCGGGAAATCTGGCAATCCCCTGCTCAACAAAAGTCACGGACTTAACTTCGAGCCATAATTCCTCACCTGCCGGGTTCTGCAGCAAAAAATCAAAGCGGCTGTTTCCGCAACGGGCTTCCCGTTTTTTAACCCGCCAGTCGGAAAATTCGGATAATATTTTTTCTTTGAGCAATAACGCCACGAAACGATTGGGCAGCAGAGTATTCAGTGAGATCAGGGTTTCCCCCTGATATACTGCCTGTGTGGAATACTTCGTTTTGCGATTCGGACCGTCTTCCCGTTTCAGCAGTACCCTGGCTCCTGGGATCAGCAATTCCTGTAATCTGCCGGGATCCGGCAAATGACTGGTCACCTGTTCGCCGTTCAACCTGACAATCGTCAGGAAACGGTTGGGTCTGCCTTCGAAAATCGCCGGGAGCAATTTGTAGTCAAAACACATTTCAGCATGTTTAGTATCGCTTTTCATCACTAAATTCTACACAGGTTATGACTGAATTCTCTAACAAATTTCTCATCGCAATGCCTCATTTGACAGATTCCAATTTTGCCAAAAGTCTCGTCTATGTTTTCGAACATGACGCTAAAGGCGCTATCGGACTCATCGTCAATAAACCCCTGCCCTCCGCGAGTGTCAGCGACATACTGGTGCAGACGCGCATGAATCAGATCAAACCCCGGCCGGATCTTTTTTTTGGCGGACCGGTAGGGTTAAATCAGGGAATGTTCCTCCACAGCAGTGACTATGCCACCACCGGCACCTCGACCTTGCACGGTGAGATCTGCCTGACGACAAACCCGACTATCATCGACGATCTCATTCGGGGAAGCGGACCCAAATTATACCGCTGTACTTTCGGTTATGCCGGCTGGGGTGAGCACCAGCTTGAGAGAGAATTCGAGAACGGAGACTGGCTTGTGATGCCGGCAACGCCGCAGATCATTTTTGAAGTCCCGGACAATCAGAAATGGGAACATGCGGCCAAGCAGTTCGGGATTGACATCCTGGATATCACCGGCCATACGGGGTTTGCTTGATCTAAACCGGAATTTCCGGCAGCACTGAGTCCGGGCAGCTGCAATCCAAAGTTTAAAGCCGTGCAGATGCAATACAGTTGCCTGACCGGTTTAAAGATTATTACTTGAGACCGGCAAACTATGGTTCTGATACTTTTTTATGTTCGGATTGATAAATACAGACGACCTCTTTGAGCTTCCCATCGGGAATGAGCTTGATTTGCATACTTTTCAGCCGCGTGATGTAAAAAGTCTGGTTCCTGAATACATCAGGGAATGCCTGCATAAAAATATTTTTGAGGTGCGCATAATCCATGGGAAGGGACAGGGACATCTGCGCCGGATGGTACATGCTACCCTCGACCGCATACCCGCCGTTCTGTCCTATAAACTTGCAGGCGAAGGCCGGGGAAGCTGGGGGGCAACAATAGTATTTTTGGACGACACCCTTATGGACCCGTCAGAGGAGTAATATTTCAGGTTGATCAATTTTTGAACATTTATCACGTAAATATCAGGAGCAGTCCATGCTGAAAATAGGATTCGCACAGTTTGCACCTGTCTTTGGACATCCTCTTAAAAATGCCGAGCTGATCGAAAGTATGGCCCCGGACTTTCAGTCAGCAGACCTGATCGTCCTGCCCGAGCTTTGCAGTTCCGGATATAATTTCAGTTCCCGGGAGGAGGCCCTGGCCCTGTCCGAAGTCCTGCCTCAAAGCCCTTTTCTGGAAAGGCTGCACAGCCTCTGCACCCAACATAATCTGTATTTGGTGGCGGGGGTGAACGAACGCGATGGCGACCTGCTTTACAACTCTGCAGTACTGATGGGGCCAGGCGGAATACTCGGCAAATATCGAAAGATGCACTTATTCTGGAATGAGAAGGATATCTTCGAACCGGGCAATTTGGGCTTCCCCGTTTTTCAAATTGAAAACCTGACTCTGGGGATACTCATCTGCTTCGACTGGATTTTCCCTGAAGCCTGGCGTATCCTGGCTCTGAAAAAGGCCGATATAATTTGTCATCCGTCCAATCTGGTGCTCCCCGGACTGGCACAGCGCGCCGTTCCCATCCGGGCTGTGGAAAACCGGTTTTTTGTGGTGATGGCTAACCGCACCGGAGATGAGGGCGATCTGCACTTCACCGGTTGCTCAACCATTGCGGGACCCGCTGGGAACGTCCTCGCTCAGGCTTCTGAAGGAGCCACTGAGGTAAAAATTGTCGAGGCAGATATTTCACTGGCAAGAGATAAACAGATCACCCCTAGAAACTCCGTTATATTAGATCGGAGGCCCGCAGACTATGACCTGATCTGTAAATCCTGACGTCACTGAAAGCCGCTTCTATGAACAAATCGATGAAAACAATATTATTTGCTTTGGCAGCCTTGTTACTGCTTCTAATGGGTGTTTCCATTCAAAAAGTATGGGATGAATACCGGACCCACCAACTGATCATCACGGACGCCGGAGGAATTCCGCCCGGCAGTATCTGGTACGGCTGGGTCTCTGATGGAAATACTGCTCTGGTGAATTACTGTTATTCCTCCGGTTCCACCTATGAAGAGTTTCTCATGGTGAAGGTGGTGAAGTCACAATATCATATTGTCAAGCGCAATCTTGTCTCCAACCTTCATTTGACACAACCCCTAAAATACCAACCTCCCAAAAATGAGAAGATCCTACCGTCAATCCACGCCTGGTGGGATGAATCAAAACTAAAAACCCTTAGCAGCTATGCTCCCAGGAATAATTCTGAAGCCCTGGATCGCATCGCTTTCGACGATGCACAAAATACCATCTATTTTTATGCCCTCCGCTCCGGAGATTTCAAAAGGAAATAAATGAAAAGTCCACCCGGAACTGGTGGACTTTTCTGCTGTACGGTCATCATGAAGGAAACAATCAATGAAGTTTTAGTTTCTCAAGTTTTTCTCCCTGTTCCTTTCCCTTTCTGACCCTTGTGGTAATAATTAATTTATTTCACCAATGTCACCTTGCGTACCTGTGAAAAATCTTCCGTCTGCATCCTGATCAGGTACAAACCGCTGGCAAACTGTGCCGCATCCCAGGTGACTTTATAATTGCCCGTAAATTGCTGCTCATTCACCAGTTCGGCAACTTCCTGTCCGAGAAGATTATACACGGCAATCTTCACATCCGCCGGCCGCACCAGCGAATAACCGATAGTCGTTACCGGATTGAAGGGATTCGGATAGGGTACACCCAGTTCGTAGTTCTGAGGAAGCAGATCGGATGTCTCATCTATACCGAGGGTATATCCGGATGGGACCTGACTTAAATCGAATTGCGAAATTCCCTTTGCCGTCGCAAAATAGGCATTTTGCCCTGCGGGATCAAAGGCTACATCATAGACGGTATTTGAGAGCAGGCTGCTGTTCGAAACGGTAAACCCGTTGCTATCCGGCCACAGTGCGAGATCATTCCGCAGCACGAATACGCCGCTGCCCTGGGTGGTAATCCAAACATTATCGGAGGCATCCACCCGCACATGATCTCCCTGATAGAGGGAAATACCGGACAGAACCGGAGACTGAATGATCTGGGTAAGAGTTATGCCCTGTCCGTTCTCCGTGATATCATAACCCTGTACACCGCCGCTGGTGAGCACCCATAAATGCCCGGCACTGTCAAAATCCAGTGACCAGACGCTGATATTGGGCAGGACGGATTCGTTCAAAACGGGAATCCACGTATCGTCGGTCTCATCGTTCAAAGTACCGTTGGTATCCAGGACCCTAAGCCCGCCGGTGGCATAATCGCTCACATTCTGATTCATGGCATTGTCAAACTTCATCCCGAACCAGGCCCGGCCAAATTCGTCAAATGCAACCTCCTGAGGCAGATAGGAACTTTGATCCGGTGCTGTAACATGATTCCAGGTGGTTCCGTCAGCCATTTGAATTGCGGCGATATGATTATAAATCTCTGAATAGGGATTTACAATCCAGATATTGCCGGAAGCATCTTTTTTTACCTGGTGGATGGTTAAGTAGCGGTCGGTCCAGTATTGATTATAGATCCCTGCAAGACCATCCAGTTTAGCATTTGTCGTGTCGTAAACCGTACACTGAAATGACTGGGGATTGATCTCGATGAATCCTCCGGTCACGCCCGGATTGGATGGACGGATCCCGCTGTTACTGAATACGATGTTGCCTGACTGATTTTCTACTACGCTCCAGGGAGCGTTCGAGCCCCGGTTGTATGCCACGGAAACACCTGAAAATGTTGCGGGATTAGGATCATTGATCGGATACGAACCTGCCTGAGCCGACGGGATGAAGTGCATAAACTGACCGTTTGTCTGCAGGAATAACCCGCTGCGGCTGACACCGGCAAGATCATTCCCCGAGGTCACTGTCAGGGCGGTGAAAGCGTTCTGCATCAGTGTATTGGGGATATGTTCGGAATGTGCCATGGTCTGCGTATCCAGGATTGAAATGCCTGCATTCACCAGTCCGAAAACAACTTCACTGCCGGTTTTACTGAAACAGCTGAAATCGGCGGTTCCCGGTTTGCCGAAGGGATAGCCGGAAACCAAAACCATATTTGTATCAAATTCATAGTACCGGGTGGTCGTCAGTACTGCATAGCCCCCTGAGATACTCTGGAAATCCAGGACCGT
>JAADGM010000016.1:14712-18589 GCA_013152375.1 FCB group bacterium
ACGGTTCCGGCCGCAAACTGCAGGGGGTTCATTGAGGCTCCCAGGACGGTCCAATTACTGCTGGCTGTAAGATTATCGGACAGATGGTTCCCTTTCAAAATGCCGTTCGGGGTCGTGATGTAAACATATCCGCCATATTCATCTACATCGGTTATATCGGCAACGGCTATAGGAAAGTTTCCGTAATGATTCTGAAAATACGGCAAATTCGAATTGTCATAGCGCAATTCCATCAACTGGAGATCATTGCCGATTTGATAAGAGGCAAAGGCAGAAGTGCTGCCGATGAAAAACTTCTTGATTTCATCAATCCCGAGATGACTGATTTGTTTCTGTAATCCATATTGAGGATGATAAAGCTGAATGGATCCGTTTGGTGAGCTTCCACCGAGCCAGAGGTTCCCCTGGGCATCAACACCCATCGCTGAGAAATCGAGATTTTTAAGTCCCGTGCCGTTCATTAACTGTGTGAATGTACCCGTCGCTTCATCAAATTGAAGGATTCCACCCTCCGTGGCCGCATAGATTTGACCGTCTGCGGTCCGCTGGACACCTTTCGGGTTCAGGAGAGAGGTCGTATTTACCCAGGTGTAGGGCTCCGAAGGTGAATAGGGAGTACAATCTGAAAAACAAAGCTGAGTTGAAGTTAAAGTCCGGTTGTTGGCATTATCCCAGGCCTCAACGTACAGCGTATGCTGTCCTGATGTGCTGCTGTTCAAAGATACGGCAACCGAACCCGTTGTCTGATCGTTGGCATTGTAGGTGAAAGCGGTTGTTATCGAACGGGCATTATCTTCATCGTCCAGCCAGTAGCGGATATTGTGCCCCATGACCCCCATGAGGTTGATTCCGGATGTATCATGTAACACAACCGTAAGATCATACGGAGATTGGATCAGATCATTGCCATTGAGTGTGACGCCCTGTTTTTGTAAGGTAATGTCAGGCCCGGTGGCGTCGGTGATATTTCCGGGGGGTGCAATGATGGTGATATCACCAAGATTGTTTACCGAGCTGCCTGCTGAGGAACTGTTCACATATACATTAATACTAGCCACACAGGTATCACAATAGGTCATATCCAGCGGCGCCGTAAAGGATACACCGGAAGTGAAGTCGCTTTTGAAAACTGTTTCACCGGGCAGCGTATAATTCAGCTGGACCACACCACCGTAAACCTGGGTGACATCCTTCTCGGGACCTCTCACTGTGATGTAGGAATTATCGTTCTGATAATTGCTGGCGAGAGTTACTTCTGACGGTGTCAGGATTGCCAGCGGATCCGGGTATGTGTTCACTACAGCATTGACTTTGGGAAAGGGTATCAACATTGCAGGATCACCAAAGTACTGAAAATAAAATAACGGTGAACCGACAAAGGCTCCGGCCTTGGATGCGGACAGCAGATTTCCCATACGATAGCTGTTCTGGTTTTGCATATAACGTTGAATATTCAGATAAAGGCTGTCAAAGAGAGTACTCACCGTTGACGAAAATACATCACGCGTGGCAGCGATCACGGCAATTGCTCCGTCAGCTTTGTTCAAAAGGTCTTCGGCCAGACACTGACTGCCGTCATAATGTCCGACCCGACAGGCACCGGATACAAATACCGGGAGCTTGTACCCCGGTGCAGAGAGCAGTGATAAATCACGATTTGCATCCAGGATCATCTCATCTGCCAGGGTGGTCTCGGTGCCGTGCCCAATGTAATTCATCCAGGCAACCCCCGAGTTGAAGGCATTGATCACATCGTTTGTAAGCTCGGGCATCGTGGGCCAGCCTGATCCTGACAGGGGAACATATTCCGTTCCGTAATAACAGTCAATATCCAGAAGTGACCTCATTCTCTGATAGATGTCATCGGATTCCGCTACATGGAGCACCTCGGAATAAAATGAACCTCCACCCTGACGATAGGCATCGTCTGCAAACAGGACCATACGGTTATGCCACGAACCGTTGTCATTATTCAGAGTGTAGTTCCGGATTTTGTTCACTACTGCGGTTGCAGCTGCGGCATCGCTGATGGTTATCCTGCCCGTGCCCAACTGAGGGGGCGTTGAGTACTGGTTGACAGATGTATAATAGTCATCTGATATATCGCCGTAGTAATCCGTAATCGGTGGAACGAGAGTCTCGTCACCAAGCAGCAACAGGAAGGTCAAATCCGGGTTCACACTGATCTGGTTTAGCAGATATGACCTGATTGCCTGCTCCGGTGCCAGGCTTGGGTAGGCAGCCTCTATACTTTCCAAAGTGACTATATCCGTGAGGAGTTGGTACTGCGGTGCAACTTCTGTAGCATGCAGGTCGCGGATTACTGTCGCCGCACTGGTCAACTGTGCCGGCGTAATAATAATGTATTGTGTCTGTGTTGCAAATACAAGGACAAAGCAGGATACTAATATGATAATGTGCTTAACCTTCTTCATGATGTTACCTCTTTTCATTTTTAACATTTTCATATTTCCAGCCATCCGATTATTTTTTATCATCTCGTGAATCAAAAAAAATCTGTTCCGGGGACAGCACCGGAGAATGTACTGTCTGAAAGATTTCCGTATCGTTCATATTCGTGGGGGAATTCAGGCTCAAAACTGTTTCAAGGGCCTGATCAAAGAGGTCTGCATCCAGAGTAGTCTCATTCAGAAAATCCTCAGGGAATATATTCAATAGTTCCTTGGTGATCATTTCTGAATTCGCTACTATGTATATTTTCATTTTACCTGGCCTCTTTTGATTTTCCGGATTCCCATGTTTCATTCTCCGGCGTAATATTATTGAGACCCGGATCACCTGACGAATCAGCCCAACCCTGATTGTGCTGTGCGAATTTCTTGATTGCAGTATCGGATTAAGTCCTACGGGGGGTGATGACATCCTACAATAGAAGGAGAAGACCTGGAAAATTTGTGGAGGAGGGTATCAGGGAACCGAATTTGGATTTACCTGATTTTAAATGCCCTTACAATTTTGTACAATCCCAAACGTTTCCAGAATACGGAATTGTTCCTTTCATACACTAACTAGATACAGAACGTTTTAACAATGTGCAGAACTTCGTAAATGATCTGTGCAGGAGTCCATAATCGCGAATGTATTTCCGCAGTTATAAATTAATTTTTAATATCCATAATTGACGCATGGTTATCTAATGATAATAAAATCTTGGGATTAACCAAATTTTAGTAATAAACTTCGTATAGAGATGAAATCAATATTCAGGTTGTTACTCATTATTTTATTATTAAAGTTATCTTACCATGATTACACCGCATTATCATAATAAGACCACATCAAAGGTCTTGTTGGTTGAAGATGAAACCCGGCTTAGAAATTCGCTCCAAAGAGGGCTGACGGCTCTGAATGATGACCTGGAGGTTTTGAGTTCACCTTCTGCTGAAGAAGCTGAAAAGCTGTTCCATGAAGCTCATTTTGATTTGTTGGTGACGGATTTGGTTTTACCCGGTATGAATGGCCTGGAACTGATAAAAAAGATCAAAAAGGCATCACCCGATACAATCTGCATCATTATCACGGGACTTGCAGAGGTTGATTCTACAATTAAAGCGCTTCAGAGCGGCGTTGATAATTTTCTGAAAAAACCCGTATCAATCAACGAATTGCATTTGGTTATTCAGAAGAGCATTCGGGAAAAAACATTCTATCGCCATCATCTTGAGATTCAACAGAATTTCATCGAATTCTTAAACAGCACACCTGACGGTATGATTATCTGTGACCTGAATAATCTCATAATATTTTCCAATGAATCTGCCGCAAGACTGACAGGTTTCTCAACGGAGGACCTGGTAAACCTGAATATAACGGAAATAATAATGCCCACTCCTGCTTTGGGGAATATCGGGTGATG
>JAADGM010000080.1 GCA_013152375.1 FCB group bacterium
TCCAATGAAGCCTGTGCGACGACGAATGCCGAGCCATTTGATACATATCCTCCTGAAAATCTCACAGCTGACGGAGGTGACGGGATCGTTCACCTGAACTGGGATCCGCCATATGCGCCGGTTCCCACCGGAGTGGGTTACGACCAGTGTTTTGAATATTGTGATGACTCTCCCTGGGATTTGACGATTGAGCATGTCATTGATAACAATTCCGGGGGCTGGCTCAGAGGGGAAGATGGAGCAGGTGTCCCCTGCGGCACCGGCTTTAACCTTTGCGGGGACGACCAGTTGGATGGGAATTCCGCTCTGGCAGTCTGGACTGCCAGCGGATTGGCGGTTGACTCACGCATGATCACACCGCCGGTTGATCTTTCAGATGCCTCAACCGCCGTACTGGATTACTGGACGGCTTACATCTACACGGAATATGCCACTATGGTGAATGAAGTATTGATCACCACAGATGCCGGCGTGAGCTGGGATACCATCTATTCGGATGATCCTTTTACAACCGGCAACAGTATCGTAGAACGTTCCATTGATCTGACGCCCTATGCCGGGGAAGTCGTTCAGGTAGCTTTCCGCTTCCAGGATGACAGCTATGGCGAGGCCTGGTTCGTGGATGATATTTCCATCACCAGCGATGCACCCGTTTCCCGGAATTTGGCTTCTTATCCCCTGACCGTACCGGCTGACAGAGCTCACTTTTCGGCAAATGATTTCAGGCTGGAAGTCCAAAATATCCGGCAGAATAATCGTGAAGATGTGGTCTCCTACAATGTGTACCGCAGCCTCACAGCCGGCGGTCCCTATGAGATTATCGGCAGTACGGATGTCAGCATGGAATCCTACGATGACAGCGCTGTTGAAAACGGAACTACCTATTACTATGTTGTCTCTGCTGTGTATGAGGGAGATGTCGAGTCCGACTACTCCAACGAAGCCTCTGCAACTCCTGCCAGTGCCGGAGCCCTGCCTCCCGGCGGCCTGACCGCGGACGGCGGCGACGGATATGTGGATCTGGCCTGGAGCGAACCGGTTCCTGCAGAAGAACAGGAACTTAGCTTTTACGATGGTCCTCTGGCAAATGCCTTCTATTTTTATTCCACCTTTGAGGACGGTTATGCCCATGGTACAAAATTTGACATGGTAGGGAGCTATGATATTCTGGCAGCCTCGGCGAAGATCCTTTCGGCCGGTGACCCCTACTGGCCCTGGCCGGATGCAACTCATGGTCCTGTCAGAATCATCATTTTAGATGATAACGGCGGTCAGCCAAATGATGTTTTGTACGATGAAGAAGTTACTGCCTCCGACGGCTGGGCAACGGTTTACCCCAATCTGACCGGCCTTACCGGCACCTTTTATGTGGTGATCTCTCATTATGAGGACTGGTCCGTGACCGGTGATCCTGAGGGATATGGAATTGACGGCAGCGTTGATTTCCCCGATAATATGGTGACCATGCAGGCGGGCAGCTGGGATACGGGTGATGTGCTGGGCTACGGCGGAGATTACATGTTCTCAGCCCTGGTGAATGGTGTTGCCGGTGTCCGCTCACTCGGCTACGCTGACGCCAGACCCGATTTTGCAAATATCGATCCCAATACGGTTACTTCAGTACACGACGGGTCGTGGCCGGCAGTAGAAGGGGTTGAAACTCATCCGAATTATTTCCAGGATGCATCACGGACGCTGCTGGGGTACAACATCTACCGAGACGGTGTGATGATTGATTCTGTACCGGCCAGTGATCTGACCTATCGGGATGAAGATGTCATCAATGATATCGAATACTGTTATACGGTAACAGCTGAATATGATGATGCAGAATCGGGACCCTCAAATGAGGCCTGCGCCACGCCGCAGGTTCAATTGCCCAATCCGCCCATGAATCTCACCGCAGAGGGCGGTGATGAAGTGGTTCACCTCAACTGGGATGTTCCCCAGGATGGCGGCGGCGGCGGACAAGCCGATTTCTTCGAAGATTTTGAGAGTGGTGATTTGCCCGCAGGCTGGGACAATGTGGATGAAGACGGCGACGGCGAAAACTGGTTCTCTTACTCCTTCTCACCGCACTCCGGTTCCTATTGTATGGCGAGTGCGTCCTGGACCAGTACCGGCGGCGCTTTATCACCCGACAACTGGCTGATCACGCCGGCTTTGGATCCGACAGCTTCATCAGAATTGACCTGGTGGATTGCCGCTCAGGACCCGGCTTATGCCGAAGATCACGTAGATGTGCTGGTTTCCACAACTGGTTCTGATCCGGCCGATTTCAGCGATACTGTTGACGGCTATACCCCATCCAACGGGGATGATTCCTGGCATGAAAGAACGGTTGATCTGTCAGCCTATGCGGGACAGACAATTTATCTTGCCTTCAGGCATACCGATAGCTATGATATGTTCTACGTCAAGGTAGATGACATCGCTGTAACAGATCTTGCCGGTGGCAGAACCTTTGCACTGGATTTCGAGTCTGCATCTGACATGCAGCAGCTGACGACGAAAACCGCTACACCTCAACTGCCCCTGCGTCTTGAAGGAATGTATTCTGCCGGCGAACTGGAGCAGATCATTGCCGACTACAATGACCAGCATGGTTATGATGATGTCTCCGTCAACCGTGAGATCACCGGATATACGCTTTACCGGAGTGAAACCGAAGGGGGTCCCTATGCTGAGATCGGTTCAACCGATCCCGCGACGCTGACCTATGATGATGGGGAAGTTGTTAACGGAACCACTTACTATTATGTGGCGACTGCTGTTTACGACGGAGCGACGGAATCGGATTACTCCAATGAGGCTTCAGCAACACCGCAGGCTTTCGTCCCTGAACCTCCCACCAACCTCGTTGCCTACGGAGGTGACGGCCAGGTGAACCTGAGTTGGATGGCCCCGGACTACAGTGGCGGCGGCGGCGGGGGATATCCCGAATGCTCCACAGATCCGAACATGCAGTATGAAGACTGTACCGGTCTTTGCTTCAACGACGATGATTGTATCGACAGTTGGGGCTACCCCTGTACAGAAGGTCTGGGTGACGGTTACTGCGACGACGGTACTTACGGCTATGACTTCAACTGTGCCGAATGGAACTATGACAACGGAGACTGCGGCCGTGAGAATCAGAACAACGGAGCGCAAAAAGGCTATGTGGATACTTCCATCCACAGAACAGACCGTGAAGAGCTCACGGGTTACAATGTGTACCGTTCCATCGATCCCGGACAGCCCCTCGATGAATATGCGCTGATCGGGTCTGCCGACCTGGAAGCCTATTTGGATGACGGTCTGGAAAACGGGACCACTTACTACTATTATGTCACGGCAATTTATGATGACGTTCTGGAATCCGATCCCTCCAATGTTGCCGAAGCGACACCAACGGCTCCCCCGCTGGTACCCCCTGCAAACCTGACGGCAGCTGCCGGAGAAGGTGCAGTGGATCTGGATTGGAGCGCTCCGCCTCAGCCGGAGTGGATTGGCTATGATGACGGGACCAATGCCGATGGCATCGGCACCGGAGGTGAGGCAGACTTTGATGTGGCCGCACGCTTTGAAGGAGCCGATCTGGAAGACTATTTCGGCGGATTTCTCACCCAGGTACGGTTCTTCCCACGGGAAGCCGCCTGTGATTATTCGGTGAGAGTCTGGATTGGCGGCTCAGCCTATAATTCAGGTGTCATGGTCATCGACCAGCCCGTGGCTAATGTGATCATCGATGACTGGAATACGGTCATTCTGAACACACCGGTCCTGATCGAGCCAGGACAGGAACTCTGGATCGGTTATCGGGCCAACACCCAAACGGGGTTCCCTGCAGGTGTTGATGCGGGTCCCGCTGTCGTGGGCTATGGTGATCTGATCCAGTTTGGCGGCTCCTGGCAGAGTATTTCAGAAGCCTATCAATTGGACTTCAACTGGAATCTCGAGGGCTTGGTTTCTGCCGGTGGAGGCAGATCAGAAATGACGCTTACTCCGCTTGCAGCCGGGAAACGGATGCCCCAGAGCGGCAGCCTCAGGACCGGTGATCTCGGTGCTGTTCAGACAGATCTGTCACATCAGAATACTGAAGGCGGCAGCCGCAACCGTGAATTACAGAGTTTCAATATCTATCGTGATGGAACCCTCATCGAAAATGTCCCGGCCTATATCCTGACCTATCATGATGCTCCGCTGGATAATTACACGGAATATTGTTATGTGGTGACGGCTGTTTATGATGCCGGAGAATCCAACCCCTCTAACGAGGCCTGCGCAACACCCACTACCGGTGTAACCTTCTCCCTCAGTGATGAAGAAGTCCTCGGTGGTGAGGATGTGGTTGTGACCGTTTCCATGGCAAATGAAGAAGCCGTCGGCGGATTTCAGTTTGATATGGCCGATACGCCGGATTATCTGACGCTGACGGGCATTGCAGGTACCGACCGGGTACCGGCAGACTGGGCTTTGAATGTTACCGAACAGGGCGACGGACAAGGCCGTGTGCTGGGATTTTCCTTTACCGGAACGCTCATTGACCCCGGTACAGGTCCCATTCTTGAGCTGACCTTTGCCACACAGGCGGGTGACCCGCAGGAAGTTTCGCTCTGTACTACCGATGAAGTGGTTTCAAACGCTTCCGGCGACGGATTCCTGGTGACCTCCGGCTGCAGCAGTGTGAATTTGACGGTTCTCTTTATCGACGTGCTTGTTGACAGCATTTCGGAACCCGTGGATCAGGGCGGCAGTGTGGATGTGCCCGTATATGTGGACAATCCGCTGCCCTTCTATGGCATGGAGATGCACATCAGCGATATTCCCGAGTCAGTCACGGCTCTCGACGTTGTTCCCTCTGATCGATTCCCTGATCAGGCTATGTTCAGCTTCAGCGAATTGGACGGCGAACTTACGGTTCTCTGGTTCAGCCTGACTCTGACACCTGTGGATATAGGCAGCGGTGAATTGTTCACCATCACCTACGAAGTCGAAGGGGATGCGCCCGACGGAACCACAGCCCTCCACATCGAGAATACCACTGTATTTTCGGACCTCGTCGGGAATTCAATGTTCTGGAACGGAACCGACGGCAGCCTTGAAATCGGTCTGCCCGATGTTATCCTGTCTCTGGAACAGACCGGCGACGGCACTTTCCAGATACTGATGACCAATAACGGGCCTGTTTCGGGATTCCAGATCGATATTACGGATGTTCCTGACTATTACACCTTCATGAATGCCGCCGGAACTGCGAGGGTGCCCTCCGACTGGATGATCAGCGGCAGTGAATACGAAGGTTCTTTCCGGTTGATCGGATTCTCGCTTACGGGTTCACAGATACCGGCCGGAGAAGGCGCTTTCCTGGATGTTGAAGCGGATTTCCTGGATATGGATTTTGAATCAGAACTCTGTTTCACCAATGCGACTATTTCCGATCCGGATGCAGAAGCCTATTATACGGCGACTTTCTGTGAGACCTTCATCAACCCGTTTGAACAGTATGTCACGCATTTTACCGTTGAGATCCCCGAAACGGGTGTAAACTCACTGGTCGTGATACAGGATGTTATTGGTATCGATCCGGGTGATGAGATCGGACTTTTCGACGAGGCAGCCATCACGAATTCAGGCGACTGCTCAAGTCAGCTGGGCGAATTGCTGGTGGGTACCGGCGTCTGGCAGGGTGAGCAGCTCAATCTGACAGGTATCGGTTCAATCGATAACTGTGACTTTGGCGGCTTCCAGCTGCCCGGTTATGTGGATGGCAACCCCATTGTTTATAAGGTATGGAAGCCTGCCGATCAGATGGAATATATGGCTGTAGCAACCTACACATCCGGAACCGGCACCTGGGGCGAAATGATCACAGCCCTGACACTGGAAGTGGTGACCTCCGTAACACAAGAAGTTACGATTCAGGCTTACCGCAACAATCTGTTCTCTTTCAATGTAGAACTGGATAATCCCTCAGTTCCCGATATTCTCGGTGATCTGGTGCTCATCGCCAGGAATGATGCGGGTGATTTCTATGTTCCGTCCTACGGGATTGAGACGTTGAATACATTCGAGATGTACGAAGGTTACAGCACCTTCCCCAACGGTGCGGATGATATCGTGCTCGCCGTTGAAGGTACGCCTATTGATCCGGGCAGCTGCTTCGAGATCAGCTCTTTTATGAATGATCTGATTGCCTATCTGCCCACAGAACCCATGTCCGCAGAGGATGCCTTCGGTGATGTGGCGGAAAGTATTCTGCTGGTGAGCAATGATGCCGGCGAATTT
The DNA here is from genome assembly GCA_013152375.1 of FCB group bacterium. GTDB lineage: Bacteria > Fidelibacterota > Marinisomatia > SCGC-AAA003-L08 > JACNLC01 > JAADGM01. The sequence goes on from JAADGM010000080.1 coordinate 6,271, forward strand.
TATGTCCCGTCACTCGGTGTGAATTCCATGCCCTGGATGTACCCTGGCGAAGCCTACAATATCTTCCTCCAGGGAGCAGGTGGATTGACCTATTGCTATCCTTCACCTGCACTGGCGCGGAATGACAATTCGGAACGTATTGAGGCCCTGAATGAAGCCGGCAGGTCTTTGCACTATGAACCTGTAGAAACCGGTAAGGCTTATCCCATCATAATAACCGAGCTGGATGGCATGGCACAACCCGGCGATGAAATTGTCGCTTATGACAAGGGTGTCGTTGTGGGTGCCACGCGGATCACGGATCTGTCACAGCCGGTTGTCGTTGCCGCCTGGAGCAGCTACAGCAGTTACGATGTTGAACTGCCGGGTTATCAGGCCGGGGATGAGATCGAACTTCGTCTCTGGAGTGCCACAGAACAACGTGAACTGAGAGTGGATGCCGATCTGACCAATGATTACTATGAAGATGGTTCACCTCTGTCCTACGGTAGTATTACGGTTCGGAACATGGATGCCGTTCCTCAGGCTTACACACTGAGCCAGAACTATCCTAATCCGTTCAATCCCGCAACCACTATCGAATTCAGCGTGGTTGGGGACTCCAGAGTTACTCTGGCGATCTACGATATTACCGGGCGGCTGATCAGAACCCTGGTGAACGGTAACCTGGCGGAAGGCTACTACAATGTGACCTGGGATGGCCGGGATGCTGCGAACAACACCGTGTCGGCAGGTATGTATATTTACACACTGTCAGCAGGCAGCGAGACAATCAGTCACAAGATGGTAATGATGAAATAGGGATGCAAAACGGCTGGGAATTCTCACCGGCTGTTAAGCAGGAATACTTATCAAAAGGGGCTCCAACTGGAGCCCCTTTTGATAATGAGAGCGGGTATTATCCGGGCAACGGCTGAAATCCCTATTCGGAACTGCACCGCTCCTGGAGATCAAATATTTATTTTTTCTTCGGTGGGTCGGATTTGCCCTGATGGCAGGTCCAGCAGCGAATCTGACGAGCATCCTTCCAGGTGAAAAATTCGTTATTCAAACCGGTCATCATTTTCAGCATGCTCCTTGCGATGCGCTTTTTCTGGTTTGAATCATCGGCAAAATTATTGACATCGTGACAATAGTTGCATTTCACACCCAGGTCTTTAGCGACGGTTTTCATGTATTGCTTGGTCTCATTGATCGTTTTGAATTTCAAAACTTTCAAATTCTGCGGTGTATTTTTCCCGGCAGCTGAGGCCAGCCCGACGACCAGCACCAGCGAGGTTAAGAGCAGGGTTGTTTTTTTCATTTTATTCCTTTTTGTATTATGTGCTTTTTAAAGTACGAAATTTTACATGTTGGATCCGGTTATCCCGGGATTTCATTAACATACCTGAAAAGAGTCAGAGTCCGGTGGTTTGAACCTGCTGCCTTTATATCCTGTTGGCGAGTTTGGCTCCGAGGTGAGCACCGTAAAACAGAAATCCTACGCTCATCGCCTGCACCAGGAGATAAAGGATCAGACCCCGAGGCGTACGGGGCAGGTGAGACTTTCGCCAGCTTCTAATGATAAAAAGTGCAGTAAGCAGTACCAGCGCCAGTAATTGGAGAGACCCGTGGGTGCTGAAGATGGGAAAAGGCTGGTCCATGTGTCCCACCAGCGCATCCGCCCAAAAACCGCTGATCACTGTGAAAACGGCAAAAAACTGTGCGGCTGCCATATTCCACCAGCCTGCTTTGGCAAGTCCTTCGTTGTGCAGCAGGCTTCCGCTCAGATCAAAAAACAGTCCCACGCCGTAAAGCGCAATGGGAAAATGTATCAGCAGAGGGTGCAGACTGTCAAGTTCGGGCATCCTATCCGTCCTCTCTCAAAATCATTCCAAGCATCGTCACAATATCCAGTATATTCAGTGACTCGTCGAGATTTACATCTGCAGCACAGAACTCCTCATCAGTGGGTACATCGGTACCGAGTATAAAGTTGATCACCGTAACGATATCCAGAATATTCAGGCTGCCATCAAAGTTCACATCGCCGTCCGAAAAACAGGTCACGCCTTCTGCCGAAGTGGCCTGTGTCGTGTAAATATAGTCTCCCGTGTTATCGAAGTTACCATTTGCAGCATTACCGGCGGTATAAAAAGTAACCGGTCCTGTTGCAGCTTCCGGCGCTGTCCATTCGAATTCCCACACTGCACCACCGGGTTGTCCGTTAAAGGTGCCGGCAGAGCGATGTTTCAGATAAATGATCCCGCCGCTGTTACTGGTTTGCGTATATTGAGGTTGGGTAACGGTGATCGCGCCGCCCTGAGAACCCGTGACGGTTTTGGCGGCCAGTTCAAACCCCCAGCGGCTCTGGCCAGCCTGATTAACATGCACGGAAAGTGTATAAATGTCTCCCGGATAATAGGCTTCCGGGATTCCCTGTATCGTCACCTGACCGGGGCCTGAATTCAGGCCGAAGGAATTGTGGCAGTCCCGGCAGGTGCCCTCGCCAGGGGCGCCGGTTTTACCGTTAGGGGGCCCACCCGAATAGGCCATCAGGTGAGTGAACAGCAGTAAAAAGCCGGCCAGGAATGGCAGGCCGGTAAATCTCAATTTCATGATTATTCTCCGTAATTTGCCTGTAATATAGGCACAACGGCATATTTGATGCAAATGAGATTTGGTCTCATAGCATATCCTGCATTAACTGTTTATTTATTTACCCTGACCATTTTTGATTTGTTAGGTCGTACCGGTATTATTGTAACCCACAATAGAAGCTCATGATTATGAGCAAACAGGCGGGGTAAGAGGCTGCTTAATCTCTACTTCTCTAAACTGTGATAGATGAATGAAAAAATAAAAAATATAACTTAACGGGGATAAGCTGAGCAGCTTATCAGTAAACACAACCGGCTCTCTAATAGGTGATTCTTCTGTGTCTCCTCAAGCGAGGTCTCTTAAACATGAAGCCTTAGATTCCGGAGTTCATCCAGCGTTCATATTTTTCAAGATCTTCTTTGCTAATGGTTCTTAAATTTCGGAATGCCTGGGAACGGCCTCTATTATGCCGTTTTTCGGATTGATCCAAAGTGAGTGTGATCTGCCCTCTCTTTTCAGATAGCAGCCGGCAATTCTCAGCCTGCGTTCAAGTTCCCGGCGGTTCATCCGATCGATACTTTTTCCCGAATAGCATCTTTGGGAAGCCCGCGCAGGATATCCGCCCGGCGATCTTCAAGGATCAGTTCAATGGCCATGCGCAAATTATGTTTGACCTCCTCGATGGTCTCACCCTGCCCGTTCGCTCCAGGTACTTCCGGGCATATAGCCCAATAACCACCTTCTGGAATGATCTCAATAATTGCAGTGAATTCCGCTTTCATAACCCTACTCCATTTTACATAACCGGATGTTAATCTATACCTGATTCCTCGGTGCTTCAATTTTGTATATCATCTTCATTCCCCCGTATAAAATTTACAATTTACTCCAAGTCCGCACAAGCCCAATCCTGAACAGCAACGGTTTTGGAAAAACCAACCTAATATTACCCCCTCCAGCCCCCTGCACTGCACGGCCGTTTTTACCGTCACCATTCCCGGCTGGATCTGTGTGCCGTATTACCCTTTAAAAAAGCGATTTTTTCGGCCACTTTTCAATAGAAATTACAGCGGTGAATCGTCGTAACTTCGGCTTCTTTTTTAGACCCTGATTGAATGAAAACCGGACCAGACGAAAGCAAATTAAACGAATTTATTGAAAATCCTCAGCGAGCCCTGTGGAAGCTGGCCCTGCCCATTATGGCCGGACTGCTGGTTCAAAATATTTACAGCATTGTCGATATGATTTTTGTGGGTCGTCTGGGAGGTGATGCGATCACAGCCCTGGCCTTTAATCTGCCGCTGATCTTTTTTGCCATCGGTCTGATCTTCGGGCTCGGTACGGGCGCCACGGCCGTTATAGCCCAAACTATCGGTGCCAAGGACAAAACCTCAGCCGACAACAGCGCCGAGCATACAGTACTGCTGGGATTTTTTCTGGGGATACTGCTCAGTATTTCGGCGGTTCTCGCAGGGAAGCAGATTCTCAGCGTTATCGGGACACCGCCGGAGCTGCTGGATATGGCCTTCGACTATCTGTCATGGTATGGCGGCGGGATCTTTTTCATGGTCATGGCCGTTTTCTTCCGTTCCATTCTGTCCGGTGAGGGCGACACCAAATTTCCCATGAAAGTCATGGTCGTGGGGACCGTGCTGAATATCATTCTGGACCCGGTTTTCATTTTTGTTTTCGGTCTGGGTATCAAGGGAGCCGCAATGGCGACGGTCATCAGCCAGTCGCTGGTAGTGGCCATTTTCGTTTACGCTCTGTACGTGAAAAAGCATTCCTATATCACCTTTAAGACGAAAGATTTCTCCTTCAATATCACCATATTAAAACGTATTGTGATCATCGGGCTGCCGGCCTCACTTTCGTTGGTGGTCATGTCGCTGGGGGGCGGTGTTTTCAATAAGATCCTCGTCTCTTACTCACCTGCCGCAGTAGCGGCCTATCAGATCGGCGGCCGCCTGGATCATCTGACCCTGCTGCCCGTTTTCGCCATCGCCACTTCTCTGGTGACCCTGGTTGGGATGTTCTACGGTGCCAGACGCTTCAACCGCCTGAAAGCCACTATCCGCTATGGTCAGAAATGGGCCTTCATCATTACGGCCTGCATCGGAGCCGTCTGGTATGTGTTCGCTCCCTGGATCATCCCGGTTTTTACAACCTCACCGGAGATCATCAAGATCGGTGTCCAGTATCTGAGGATCATCGTCTTCGGCTTCCCCTTCGTTTCCATCGCCATAACTTCCAACCGGACTATGCAGGGCCTGGGATACACCATGCCCATGCTGGTCATCACGACGCTCAGAGTGGTCGCAATATCGGCTCCTACAGCCTGGATCTTCAGTCAGATCCTGCATAAGCCCATCAGCTATGTGTGGTTTACCATGCTGGGGGCCTCCCTTATATCGGCAACGCTGGCTTATTTCTGGATGAGATTTGTGGTGAAAAAGTTTCAGGCCCTGGCCTGAGGGGCCGTTGGTGCGGGGCGGATCATTGAAAGGAGAGTTTAAGTCCTACCGGCCGATGATCTGATATTTTACTATTGTAGGTTCCCCAACCGCCCTCGATATAATCGTCAATGCGGATGGTGCGGATCTCCGATGCCGGCCGGTCAAATTCATCGAATAATTCGTTGGTGATCAGAATATGGTCCAAATGGCTGGGCCAGGAGGGATAGGACCATTGACGTTGCGTATTATCTTCGGCAATGCTCATATCGGCAAATTTGTAATTTTCAGGGTCGTCGATGAAATCCCAGAAGACATTATTGGATTGGGCGTCCGTAATTTCATCATTCATATCTCCCACCACAATCACATTGGCAGCGGCATAGGTTTCGCTGATGTAATCCTGCAGCAGTTCAACAGCCCGGAGCCGGCGGTACTCCTCATCGCCCCAATTTCCATAATCCAGAGTGCCGTCACCGCAGCATTTGAAGTGATTATCGATGATCACGATCGCATTCCCGTGATAGGTCAGCGACAGAACATAGGGCGCACGGGGGAAGGCCGACCATTCATCCTGAAAAATACTCACCGGCACTGTCACCGTATCCAAGGCACTGCGTTTGATGATATAAGCCAGGTTGATGTTATAGGAGGCTCCCGCAGCCCGGTACCCCAGCCAGGTGTTCGCTGTGTCCAGTCCGTTGAGAGTATCCACAAGCATGTTGAAGTAGGAACCGCTGCCGATTTCCTGCAAGGCGGCAACTTCAGGGGACAGCTGATACAGTATCTGAGCGGCATAGTTGACGGTGATTGAATGGGCCTTGGGAAACTGCTCGATATTCCAGGTGATCATCTCAAAAGTCGTGTCCGTTCCGAAAAAAAGAGCTTCAAGTCCGTTTGAATCGATGGGGTTTATTTCGGATGGACCCACCGGTTTGGCACAGAAATACAGGAATAGAATCAATAAAATGCCCAGCTTCCTCATGCCCAAAATTACCGGCTTATCAGGGACCCGGACAAGGGCGAACTGACGGCTTCAGACCGTGTATCATGGGGCGCCGCTGCCTGTCCCGGGCACCGGCCGAAACCTGTGGCAGAATCTCGAACCATCCCTCGGGTGACCGAAGCCGGGAACCCTCCTGTGAGACGAAACAGCAGGGAGACACAGGATACATTTTCTTGGTTGACAAATGGGGCAACCCGTAAATTTCCTGACGGAAAATATACTTATTTTCACGTCTTCAGATGTTTATGAATTGAGCTTAAATATTCTGTCTGGCTGGTATTTGCTCGGTAAAAATTGAACCCAAATTAAATTGAGGAGATCATGAAAAAAATATTGGTAACCGGAGCCGTCGGTCAGATCGGTTCCGAATTGACAATGGCCCTGAGGGAGCGTTATGGGAATGAAAATGTGGTCGCGGGAGGCAGAAAGACCAGGCCCAGTGAAAAACTGCTGAATTCAGGACCTTTCGAGATCGTTGACTGCACGGACATTGATGCCGTCGCGGCAGTCGTTAAGAAATATAAGATCGATACGATCTATCACCTGGCGGCCATTCTGTCCGCCGTTGCAGAAGCCCACCCCGTACTGGCCTGGAATGTCAATATCAACGGTCTGCACAATGTGCTTGAGGTAGCCCGGGAATATGACTGCGCTGTCTTTACGCCCAGCTCCATCGGCGCTTTCGGTCCCACGACGCCGCTGGATAATACGCCACAGGTAACGATTCAGCGTCCCACGACTATGTACGGTGTCACCAAGGTTTCCGGAGAACTGCTCTGTGATTATTATTTCAAACGCTTTGGAGTGGATACGCGGGGTGTCCGCTACCCGGGGATCATTTCCAATGAGACCCTCCCCGGCGGGGGTACCACGGATTATGCCGTTGAGATCTATTATGAGGCCATCCGGCATAAAAAATATACCTGCAATCTGCCGGCCGGGGCATTTTTGGATATGATGTATATGCCCGATGCCCTGAAGGCAGCCATTGACCTCATGGAGGCCGATCCGGAGAAGCTCATTCACCGCAATGCCTTTAATGTCACCGCGATGAGTTTCGACCCCGAGATCATTGCCGCCTCAATCCGCAGACAGATCCCCGAATTTGTCATGGACTACGAAGTGGATCCGGTAAAAAAAGCCATTGCAGAGACCTGGCCCAACAGCATGGATGATTCCGCCGCCAGAGAAGAATGGGGCTGGAAACCGGATTACGATCTGGAAGCCATGACGGCTGATATGCTGACTGTACTGTCTAAAAAACTTTAATTTCAGGAGAACTTATGTCAATCACTAAATTGAATAAAATTTTAAGCTCAGCCGTTGCTGAACTCAATGAAAAGGGGACTGCAAAGGGTCGGGAAACCGTCATCACAGGTATGAAACCCGCCGAAGGAGCCAATGGTGTGCGCTATTTTGTGGAGGGCTATGGGGACAGGGAATTTGTAAAAATGAATTCCAACTCTTACCTGGGCATGTCACTCCACCCCGAGGTCATCAAGGCGGAAGAAGAAGCCACCCGCCGTTTCGGAGTAGGTCCAGGTGCCGTGCGGTTCATCAGCGGAACTTATAAACAGCACATCGAGCTGGAAGAAAAACTGGCGGAATTCCACGGCAAAGAGGCGGGTATGATCTTCAGCTCGGCCTATGTGACCAGCATGGGTGTGCTCATGCCGCTGGCCACATCCGAAACCGTTTACATCAGTGACGCACTGAACCATAACTGCATCATCCAGGCCATGCGGCTTTCACGGCCGCAGGGAAAAGCGGTCTATAAACACAACGACATGGCGGACCTCGAAGCAAAATTAAAGGAGTGGTCCGGCAAAGCCAAACGGGCCCTGGTGGTGACGGACGGTATTTTCAGTATGCGCGGCGATAATGCACCCCTGAAGGAGTTTTCCGAGCTGTGCGAAAAATACAACGACCAATTCGAGGAGGGGGTTATATCCATCATCGATGACTCTCACGGCGTGGGCTGTTTCGGCCCCACCGGCAGAGGCACGGAAGAATACTGCAATGCCCGGGTAGATGTCATCATCGGCACCCTGGGGAAGGGCTTCGGGGTCAACGGCGGCTATGTGGTCACCTCACGGGAGATCATTGCCTATCTGCGCGAAACGGCTCCCATGTACATTTATTCCAACCCCATTACCGTATCAGAAACGGCAGCGGCCCTGAAAGCCCTTGAAATTCTGCAGAGCCCTGAGGGAACGGAGCTGCTGAAGCATCTCCGGGCCATGACCAGACGCTTCGAAGCCGGACTGCACGAGAATGGCTATGAAACCATTCCCG
>JAADGM010000110.1 GCA_013152375.1 FCB group bacterium
CGGATACGGCAATACAATTGCGGGGGGAATGAAACAAGAAGACACGGCAGCGCCCGGGCTCCAGAGAGAACGAGGAATACCGGCAGCCTACCAACCCCAAGGGGGTTGAATATGAATAGAAGAAAACGCAAAACATCAACCAACCCTGAAGGGGTTGAATATAGATAGGAGGATATATCATGCCAACATACACGCAAATTTTTTATCATATAGTCTTTGGCACCAGAAATCGCATACCCTGCATGAGCAAGACCAGCAGGACCAATTTGTTCAGATATATCTCAGGCGTTCTCGAAAATAAAAAATGTCATCTTTACAGAATTAATGGCGTCGAGGATCATTTACATATCTTTACGCACATCAACCCATCTGTTGCTCTTGCAGATCTTGTCAAAGACATCAAACTCTCCACTTCAGACTGGATTAAAACCCAAAAAGTATTTCCAAAATTTCCAGGCTGGCAGAAAGGCTATGGCGCCTTTACAGCAGCAAAACATGACAAGGACAGGATTATCGCCTATATTATGAATCAGGAAGAGCACCATCAAAAAAGTTCGTTCAAAGAAGAGCTGAAGGAATTACTGTTAGAAGCGGGGATTCAATTCAATGACAAATTTTTTATTTAATTTTCTTAAGACTATCAAAATGTACATTCTCAGGCTTTAATCATCTCTTGCAGTTCTTGCACAACAACTTCATTGGACCCCTTCAGGGTCCTTTGGAAAACGCCGATTACGGCTATTCACATTCATCCGGCAGTTGCCGGATGCAAAACCATACGGATACGACGGCACAGGCACGAAGAGAGCGCCGTCTGATACCCAACCCCGCAGGGGTTGAACATGAATAGAAGAAAACGCAAAACATCAACCAACCCTGAAGGGGTTGAATAGGAAAACCGATCACAGTCCCCATGTTCGTCCATCTGAACACCCATTCCGTTTTTTCGAGGATGCGCGGAACCGCCGCTCCCCGTGAACTGGTTGCCCATGCGTCGGCCCGGGGCATGACCCATTTGGCCCTGACGGAAGTGAACGGCCTCTGGGGCTTCATCCGTTTCGTACAATTTGCCAAAGATCACGGTATTCTCCCCATCGCCGGCGTTAACCTCATCACCGAAACCGATGACATCGTCCTGCTGGTGGAAAACCAATCCGGTTATGAGAACCTGTGTCAGGTGATCTCCAGGGTTCACGACGATCCGGGACAAAGCCTTAAGGCACTTCTCAAACACCGCTGCAGTGGTTTGTTCGCTCTCGCCCACCAGCCCCAAACTCTGAAACAACTCTCCCGGTTCCTGCAGGATACACATCTGTTTGTCGAGCTGCGACCCGGCACTACTGAGCGGCAGGCCCTGCAGTTATCCCGGAAATTCAAGCTTGAGATTGTGGTCACGGGAGACGTGTATTTCATCCGGCCGGAGGACCAGAAAACCCATAAAGTGCTGCGGGCTATCGACAAAAATGCAACCCTCTCCCAGCTCACACCCGCTGACTTCAAAGATGAGCGGCACTATTTCCAGACTGAGAAGGATCTGATCCGTCAGTTTCCCAACAGTCTGGAGGCTCTGAACAATGCTCAGTACCTGGCAGAACGCTGCAAGACTAACTGGAACTATGTCAATACCATCTTCCCCGAAATGTCGCTGAAGGACACTCGTAATGCCAGTGAAAGGTTGCGAAAACTGGTCTATTCCGGCGCCCGCCTGCGCTTCGGTGAGATCACCCGTGCCGTCAACAAGCGCATCGAATACGAGCTCTACCTCATTACGCACAAAGGTTTCGCCCCCTATTTTCTGGTAGTACACGACATCGTAAAGCGCACCAAAGCCACTATCGGCAGGGGGTCAGGTGCCGCCTCCATTGTGAGTTACTGTCTGTTCATCACTCAGGTTGATCCTCTGAAATACAACCTGCAGTTCGAGCGCTTTATTCATCCCGAGCGCGTGGACATGCCGGATATCGATATCGATTTTCCCTGGGATGAGCGGGACGGCATCCTCGACTACGTCTTCAAAAAGTACGGTACGGCGCGTACTGCCATGGTCGCCAGCCAGGTCTTCATGCAGCCCCGTTCCGCCGTGCGGGAAGTGAGCAAAGTCTATGGCTTGTCCAACGAAGAGATCAAAGCCGTGACCAAACGGATTGGCTGGGGCCGGCGATACACCCAGCTCACCAAATGGATACAGAGTGATGACCGTTTTAAAAACCTGTCCCTTGACGACACATTGTTGGAGATCCTGGAGCAGAGCGAAAAGATCATCGGTGCTTTCCGTTATCCTTCGGTTCATCCCGGGGGTGTGATCATTGTACCGGATGAGATCCGAAAATATGTTCCGGTGCTTACAGCTCCCAAAGGTGTGCAGATCGTTGAGTGGGAAAAAGATCAGGTGGAGGATTCCGGCCTGCTGAAGATCGACCTCCTGGGAAACCGCTCGCTGGCAGTCGTGCGGGACACCCTGAAGCAAATCGGAGTTTACAACAGCGACTATATGGATTATCACAAAATCCAGCCTGTAGGCGACCGCAAAACCAGGGCACTGATGAAAGCCGGACGCACAATGGGGGTTTTTTACATTGAGAGCCCTGCCACCCGCCAGTTGCTGGCCAAGGCGGGGATCGTGGATTTTGAACATGTGGTGATCTACTCGTCCATCATCCGGCCGGCGGCAAACCGCTTCACCAACCTCATGCTGGAGCGGATCCACGGCAAGCCCTGGCAGCTGCCGCATCCGGATCTGCATTTCCTCAAGGAGAGTTACGGCATCATGGTTTATGAAGAGCAGGTCTCAATGACAGCCCGGGAAATGGCGGGTTTCGGATATGCGGAAGCCGACTATCTGCGCAAAGTGATCTCCCGCCCCTCACTGAGTTACCTGGTTCCCCATTGGCGGGCGAAATTCATCAAGGGCATGCTGAAACGGGGGCATAAAGAAAAACTGGCCCGGGATCTCTGGGCCATGGTGCAGTCTTTTTCCGGATATTCTTTCTGCAAACCCCATTCGGCCTCCTACGCCATGCTGTCGTTCACCTGCGCCTATTTAAAAGCGCATTATCCGGCGGAATTCCTCTCATCGGTTATCACCAATCAGGGCGGCTTTTACGGCAGTTACGCCTATATGAGCGAAGCCCGGCGGTTCGGCATTAAGATCCTGCTGCCGGACATCAACCGCAGCGCCCGGGGCTACCGGGGCAGAAAAGACCGCATGCGCATAGGCTTCGCGGCAATCAAAAATCTGCAGGAGAAAACCGTAACATCAATTCTGGACGAACGCAAAGCCGGGGAGTTCACCTCGCTGAACGATTTTTTCCTGCGGGTGGAGCTCGACTTGGCGGATGCCATGGCCCTCACCAATGCCGGTTGCTTTGCCGCCCTGGCGCCGGACCTGACGCATAAGGAAATCGCTTTCAGAGTTGCCTGCCTGCATCTGCAGAATGGCCGGGGTGACAGCCTGCCCCCTCCCGCCAACCGGATGCTCCTGACCCGGGCCGAGAGGATGAAACTGGAGATCGAATCTTTTGGTTTCCCCGTCACGGAGCACCCTCTCAGTCCCTATCTCTCCTATTTTTCCGGCCGGATCAAAAAAGCCCGCGATATTCCCCGTTACGTGGGCCAGACTATCAACCTTGCCGGCGTGTACATCACCCGCAAAGTCACCGCCACCCGCAAACATGAAGCCATGGAGTTTGTCACCTTTGAGGATGAGACGGATATTTACGAATGCGTCATGTTTCCCAACGCTTTTGCCCAATATGGCGATCTGCTCAATTGGGAGAAACTCTTTATATTACGAGGTAAGGTGGAGGAGGCATTTGGGGTTTATACGCTGACCATCGAGAAATTATCCAGCCTGCAGAGAATGATAAAACGCCTGTATCCCAGGCATCACCAGGTTCATCAGGAGCTGTCAGTGGGTACGGCCAGTGAGCCTGCACCGGATGAGATCGTCATGAGATGAAAGCCTGAAACCTCTTGTAAAACAGGTCTATGATATTTGGGCGTTTGCTCTTTCACCCTGCAAAACTGACACATAATAGAATAAAATGAAAATTTTAATATGCATCCTGTCAAAGCAATAATTTTTGATCTCGACGGAACTCTGCTTGATACTATCGAGGATATCGGAGCCGCCATGAATGCCGTTCTGAGTGATTTTGGCTTTCCCCCTCATGAGATTGAAAGATACAAAATGTTCGTCGGGGATGGAGCCGGTGAACTGGTTTCCAGAGCGCTGCCCGAGGAAAGCCGAACAGATGAGATCATCCGCAGTGGGGTGAACCTGTTCGTGTCATATTATGACGAATTCTGGCGTAATCATACACATCTCTACCCGGGAATTTCCGGCTTGCTGGAAACACTCTGCCAACGAGACATCCCCCTGGCAATACTCTCCAATAAACCCCATGCTTTCGCCCTGACCATGGTTGAGGAATTGCTCCCCGACCAGGAATTTGACATCGTGCGCGGGCTGCAGGAAGAAATCCCTAAAAAACCGGATCCAACCGGCGCCATATTGATCGCCGAACGCTTACGTATCCTGCCGGAACATTTTTGTTTTGTGGGAGATTCCGGTATCGATATGCACACCGCCGTAAGTGCCGGGATGTTCCCCTGCGGGGTTTCGTGGGGCTTTCGAAGTAAACAGGAACTGCTCTCGGCCGGTGCGCAGAAACTGCTGAATAAACCGGATGAACTTTTGAGCCTGATAGCTTTGAGATGAATAGTATAATGACTGAAAAAGTGAAATACTCGGGGAATATAGTCGATGTCGTAAAAAACGAGATCTTTCCGGGCTCCCTTTTTGTGGAAGACGGCCGCATTTCACAGGTCACGCGGGAGAACCGCTCATACGACAAGTACATTCTGCCCGGGTTCGTTGATGCGCATATCCATATTGAGAGTTCCATGCTGCCCCCCTCCGAATTTGCCAGGGTCTGTGCCCTCCACGGAACCGTTGCCGCTGTTGCGGATCCTCACGAAATTGCCAATGTCCTCGGAATGCGGGGCATCCAGTTCATGCTGGAAAGTGCCTCGAAAGTACCTGTCAAATTTTATTTCAGCGCCCCCTCGTGTGTACCTGCAACGGATTTTGAGACCAGCGGTGCCGAACTGGGTGTCAATCAACTGGATGATCTGCTGGGCCGCAATGAGATAAAATACATGGGAGAAATGATGAATTATCCCGGTGTAATTTCTGACGTTCCGGAGATCCTGAAAAAGTTGGCGCTCGCAAAGAAACATGCCAAACCAATCGATGGTCACGCGCCCGGGTTGTCCGGACAGAATCTGAAAAAGTACATCTCAGCCGGAATTTCCACCGACCATGAATGTTTTACCCGGGAGGAAGCTCTTGAAAAAATCAGGTTGGGGATGAAAATTCTCATCCGGGAAGGTTCGGCGGCTAAAAACCTTAACACGCTTCTTCCGATAGCAAAAGCGTATCCCGGGCGCTGTATGTTCTGCAGCGATGATAAACATCCTGACGACCTCCTAAAGGGACATATCAATCAAATGGTAAGGATGGCTCTGAATTATGGTCTTGATATGCTGACGGTTTCACAAATTGCGACGCTGAACCCGGTTCGTCATTATGGCCTGGATATTGGTCTGCTGCAAACGGGAGACAGCGCTGATTTCCTGATCGTTGAGGATCCGAAGAGTCTTAAAATCACACATACAATCATCGCCGGGACCCCGGTAGCACTTGAAGGCAGGCCTCTCCTCCCGCATCAGCCAGAATCTCAGGTCAACAATTTCACTGCTGTTGAAAAATCAATCACCGACTTTGAAATAAATGCTTCCACCGGCAACAATATCAGGGTTATCGAAGTGCAGGATGGCCAGTTGATCACAAACGAAACTACGCTCAGACCAAAAGTGGCTGAAGGACGGGTCATCTCCGATACGCATCGGGATATTTTAAAGCTCGCGGTGGTCAATCGATATCAGGAGGCTCCTCCTGCAATTGCTTTCGTTAAAAATTTTGGATTTAAAACCGGAGCCATCGCCTCTTCTGTGGCGCATGACTCACACAATATCATTGCCGTTGGTTCAAATGATGGGGATCTGTGTGAAGCGGTTAACCTGGTTATCCGGCATGGCGGCGGAGTGGTCCTGGTTGATGGGCGCCATTCCCTTAAATTAGTCCTGCCTCTTCCCATCGCGGGCCTGATGAGCAATTTAACCTACTCTGAAACTGCTCAGACTTATACGAGGTTGGATCAAGCCGCAAAACAACTGGGGACACAGCTGCAGGCTCCCTTCATGACCCTGTCATTTTTGGCCTTACTGGTCATCCCCGAACTGAAATTGAGTGACCGGGGACTCTTTGATTCCAACCGGTTTCAGTTTGTCGATCTATTTACGATCTGACCGAAAGCCCGGGCAGCCACAAGGCTCAAAATATCAGAAAGGAATCTATGCACAACTCTTTCGGTAATATTATTTTTGATGTAGGGAATGTACTGCTGCGCTGGAATCCGGCAAAAGTCATTGCCGAAAAATTCCCCCCGGGGATAGCCGAAAAATTACAGTCTGCCGAGACCGTTCTGCACACTCACTGGCATGACCTCGATCGGGGAACCCTCACGCGCGAAGAAGCGATAAATCTATTTGCCGGACTTGCAGATATTCCCCTGGAAGTCATGCGGGAAGTCTATTTTGCATTGCGGGATTCTCTCGATCTTGACCCTGCAGCCTATGACCTGTTGCTGGACCTCTCACACAGCGGTTATACCTTATTTTGTATTTCAAATATGTCTCTGGATTTTTGGGAATATCTCAAGCTCCGATACACTTTCTGGACCGTTTTCAACGACATAATCATTTCCGCCGAAGTGCGGATGATCAAACCGGATAAAGAAATTTTTCAACATGCCATAGACCGATTCGGCATTGATCCCCGGCAGAGCATATTCATTGATGACAGCCTTCCCAACATCACTGCAGCTACTGACCTGGACCTCACGGGGATTCTTTTCCTAAATGCCCGTCACTGCCGGCACAGGCTTGAAGAGATCATCGGAAATCCGCTGCAAAGTAAACCGGATAACACTGATGTGCGGACGTAAAACACTTACAAAAGGCAAACGGAGAATCCTGGAAGAACTCTCTGTCGAGAAATGGGAAAGTGATTTCAACTGGGAACCCAGTTATAATATCGCACCCACACAGTCGGTTCCTGTCCTGACGTTTGACGGTGCTCGGAAGATTGGTCTGATGAGATGGGGGCTTATCCCCAATTGGGCAAAGGATCTCAAAATCGGAGCCCGCATGATCAACGCACGAGCCGAGACATTGACGGAAAAACCCTCCTATCGGAATTTGCTCAGCCGAAACCGATGTGTAGTCATCTGCGACGGGTATTTTGAATGGCAGCAGACTGCAGCTGCAAAGACTCCCTTTTACATTCATTTCCCTGACCGGTCAATCATGCCACTGGCAGGTCTGTGGGACCGCTGGCGGGCTGACGGTGGAAAGATCATCGACTCTTATACAGTGATCACAACAACTCCCGGAAATCTGCTGCGCCCTATCCATAACCGCATGCCTGCCATCCTGCCCGCCGACGCTATCGATAAATGGATTGACACACAGCATTTCTCTGCTGAATCCGCTCTTAGTTTGCTTGTACCTTTTTCAGGGGCAATCGACTATTATGAAGTTTCTTCTTATGTAAATTCACCTGCGAATAATTCCCCAAAATGTATCGAAGGCATTTGAACTGCTCTGATTTGAAGTCTGCAATTCTGTATGAAGTCTTCCCCCGAAACCATGGAAAAACGGGCACTTTCCAGGATATCACCGACGACCTTGAGCGCATCCGCTCCCTCGGAACTGATATCGTTTGGCTCATGCCTTTTTATCCGACCGGCAGGCTGAACCGTAAAGGGAAATCAGGAAGTCCCTATGCAATTTCCGACTACCGCTCAATCGACCCTGCCCTGGGCGACTTTGATGATTTTCAGGTGCTCGTAGAGTCGGTACACGATCTTGGGATGAAACTCATCATCGACATTGTTTTCAACCATACATCCTGCGACTCCAACTTGATAAAAACGCACCCCGATTGGTTTTTAAAAGACGAAGCGGGTAATTTCTCGCGGAAAGAAAATAATTGGTCTGATGTGTATGATCTGGATTATTCACAGACCGAACTTTGGAGAGCTCAAATCGACACGCTCAAATTCTGGTGTGCCCGGGGAATCGATGGCTTCCGCTGTGATGTCGCTTCGCTGGTACCGCTCAGATTCTGGGAATCTGCGAGATCAACTGTCGACCCTGACAGAAAATTGATCTGGCTCGCGGAAAGTGTTCACAAATCTTTCGTTCACCATCTGCGAAAGGAAGGTTTTTATTGCAGTTCAGACCCGGAATTACATTCGGTCTTTGACCTGACATACGACTATGACGGGTTTGAGTATCTTACACCCGCGCTCGAAAAGGGGCAGCCTATCGGCCCATATCTTAATCACCTTTTCATACAGCAAACTCTGTATCCGGCTGATTCCTGTAAGCTCCGATTCCTGGAGAATCACGACGTCCCCAGAGTCGCCGGAAGAGTAACGAATCAGCGGTGTTTGAAAAACTGGAGCGTATTTTACGCCCTCCTCCCCGGGACAACCCTGATCTATGCGGGGCAGGAATACGGCCTGACGCATCTACCAAATTTATTTGAAAGGGACAAGATCAACTGGCCGGAAAAGGCGGTAGGATTTTATAATTTTTTTAAAAAACTGATGATCGTAAGCAGAAAAATCAAACGCGCAGGAACTGATTTTGACATCCGGGAGATCCAACGGGGACTTCTCCAAATTTCATGGTCCGGGAAAAAAGATAAATTTACCGCGCTGGCGGATCTTTCGCTTAATACTTCAGAATATCATTTGGACATGCCGCTCTCGGGAGAGGAATTACTGACTTGCAATTCCCTCCAAAGACCAACCGGCATCACCCGTCGAATGCTCCCGCTTATTTTTCAGACCGCCTAGAACTTCTTCTCGAATCGTCTATTCAATAAAATCCGAAATATAAACATTTGTTGCCCGGGGATTGTCCGCATCCCGGTTAGAGGCGAAGACCAGTTTTTTCCCGTCAGGTGAGAACATGGGAAAGGCATCAAAAGTATCATTATGCGTCAGCCTGATGAGATTTGTTCCGTCCACATTGATCATGTAAATTTCAAAGTTATGACCGAAGGCATTGTACTCATCGTTCCAGTCGTCCATATTGGAGGCAAATACAATTCGTTTTCCATCAGGGTGCCATGAGGGTGCCCAGTTCGTTGCGCCGTTGTGCGTTATCTGTACCTTATCGGAACCGTCTGCATTGGCAACATATATCTCGAGGGGAACGGCATTGATATAACTTTTATCCATTTATCCAGATTATTTTTCCACCGGGCACGTTCTTCAGGTGTTTTCGGATACCAGGCACGCCAGACGATTTTTGAAGCATCCGGTGAATAAAAGGCTGCTCCGTCATAGCCGTACTCATCGGTTATACGCTGGACATTGTTCCCGTTATAATCCATGGTATAGATGTCGATATCACCGTCACGCTGGGAGGTAAAAATGATTTTCTCTTCGAAGGGATGAACGGTTGCCTCGGCATCATACCCAGGATTCCGTGTCAGCCTGACAATGCCGGAGCCGTCCGGATTTGCCTTATAGATCTCAAATTTCCGTAAAGGCCAGACATATTCATGGGGATTTTCCGGAACAAAAATATCCGGGCAATCTGTCCCCTCCTGACTGGTGGAGGCATAAAAAATAAAATCCATATCCCTGGACCAGTACGAACAGGTATGCGCCCCCATGACAGTAGAAACCATTTTTATATCGGACCCGTCAACATTCATGGTGTAGATTTTGTCACATTCATTGCCATCTCGTTTAGACTGAAAGATCAGTTTTTTGCCGTCAGGGGAAAAATAGGCTTCGCCGTTGTCACCTTTAAAAGTGAGCTGTACGAGGTTTGCGATTTTGGGCTCACTGTTGCAAGCCGTATGTTTTTTACAGATTAAACTACAGGAACTGAAAATAAGTGTTAGACTAACCACACTCAGGGTCATCAGAGTTGAACGCACAGGGATTACCTTTCTTTATTAGGGGATGAGTTTATGGAATGAAATGCTTTTGGGATAACAACCCCATTTCGCTAAAATTCCTTCGATTTCATTTTTTGTAAGATTGCGGTCGTCGTAGAGGATCGTCATCGTATTCGTCATCAGGTTCGATTCACATAATGAAACGCTGTTAATTGAGCGAAACTCTTGCTCAAGTTTACTTTGCAGTTCGCAGGAATTTAAACTCGGAATGGAGATGACTGCCTGGGTTAAATTTTGAGTAGAAGTACTTCCGGATATTAAAAACAAAGCACTTAATACAATGATTGCCAGGCCAATCAGATGTCTCAAATTTATCTCCAGTGAAAATATGCAGGATAAAATAACCCACAATTTTACAAACGAATCTGCCCCCGGTCAAAATAGATTTTTATTCTATGAAGTCTCGCTTCCATTCTCGGAAGCCGCTGGTTAACTGCCCCTTAGTCTTTTGGAGGGATGGTTTCCGGCTCTTTTACAAACAACAGGATCGTTCCTCCAATGATAAAGAAAACCAGCACTACGGCAATTCCCGCTCGCTGCGTATGAAAAATTGTCGTGAAGATCCCCAGTAACAGAGGGCCGATAAATGAAGTGGCTTTCCCTGAAAAAGCATAGAATCCGAAAAATTCGGTTTCTCTCGAAGGCGGCACCAGTCGGGCCAAAAGCGAACGGCTGGCAGCCTGATTTGGCCCCGAGAACAATCCGATGAACACACCGGCCACCCAGAACATTTCTCTGCTGTGGGTCAGGACAGCAATCAGCACACCGCAAAATAATCCGGCAATACTGATCAAAACGGTTTTTTTCCCGCCCAGTTTATCGTCAGCATAGCCCATCAGATAGGCACCGCTGCCGGCAGCCACATTGAGGACAATCCCGAAAATAAAGATCTCTTCAAATGAAAACCCGAAAGTGCCGGCGGCATAGATACCGCCGAAGGCAAATATTGTGGTAAGCCCATCGTTATAAAATAACCTTGCGATGAGGAGTTTGAGAATTTCACGGAATTTCTTTATCTCTTTCAGGGTAGGGATGATCTGTCCAAAAACAGAACGAATTGTCCCTACCTTGGCCATTTGACTGGATTTTTTATCCTTGATGACGACAAAAAAGGGAATTGAAAACAGGGCAAACCAGCCTGCAATGAACAGATTTGTTGCCCTGATATTTCCAAATGAATCGGCGGAAATTCCAAACAGCGGAGGATCGGGTTTTACCAGAACCAGCCAGCAGAACAGCAGGGCCAGCAATCCTCCAAGATAGCCAACCGCCCAGCCAAAGCCGGATAGACGCCCCAGTTTTCCATCAGGAGCAATACCCGGAAGATAGGCATTGTACAATACGAGTCCTAATTCAAATCCGAGATCCGCTATGACAAATAAGATCAATGCCGGTAACACGTCCCCTGCTGCCGGAAAAAACAGGAGGGCCGTCATCAAAATTGAAGTAATTGTCCAAAAAAGCAAATATTGTTTTCGGTGCCCGTAGCGGTCTATGAAAGCTCCCATCACAGGAGAGATGATCGCCGTTAACAACCCTGTCAATGTGATAGCCCGGGACCAGAGCGTAGTACCCAATACCGCGTCTCCTACGATCACCTTGGTAAAGAAGGTGCCATAGATAAAAGTGACCACCACCGTTATGAAGGCCGAATTGGCAAAATCGTACAGCGACCAGGCAATTATCCGTGAATTCAACATGTCAGAACGCATTCGGCAACCCGCATCTTCCCTGAAAAATGACCTGACTCATTGAGAGTCTCCATACAGCAGGTATTTTTCACGTAACTGTTTAAATGATGATTCGTCTGTTTCCCAGCCGGATACAATGGAGCGGGCGGACTTTCCCTGCAGTATCATTTTACGCAAACTGTCTGACCCATACAATTTATCAATGTAATTTGTATCGATAAACTCAAATTTGTCCGGATAATTTTTCCGTACAACCTGCAGGATACTGATGGCCGTCAAAAGAGGATCACAACTTGCAAAATCCTTTATACGGATCCTGAAGCCGGAGCAGGCCACATCCTGATATTTCGGCCAACGGGCTTTTTCCGGAATCGATTCGGGCACGAATTCTACAGCTGTGAAATCGACCCCCGGCAATTGCAGAGCAGCCAGATCATCGGCCAGTTCTTCACTATCAATCCAGGGAGCTCCGAAGGTGAGGAAGGGCTTTGCTGTTCCCCGTCCTTCGGAAATATTCGTTCCTTCAAGCAGACACATACCGTTGTAGATCAGGGCGGTTTCAAAGTCCGGGATATTGGGGGACGTCGCCACCCATCGCAGACCCGTTTGTGGCCAAAGCATTTCCCGCTGCCAGTTTGAGAGCGGGATGAGTTTAAGATCGGCCGTCATGCCGGGTCCCAGCCAACCCTGATCATTGATCATTACGGCCAGTTCTGCTGATGTCAACCCGTAACGTATGGGGACCGGATGCATCCCTACAAATGATTCAAACCCCGGGACTACTTTTGGTCCCCGGACAATCTCACCCCCCAGAGGATTTGGCCGATCCAGCACCATTACAGGTATTTGGTGAACCGCTGCGGCTTTAAGAATATTGGTCAGAGTACTGATGTAAGTATAATACCTGGATCCCACATCCTGAAGATCATAGACTATAAGGTCCAGTCCGGAAAGGTCTTCGGCTGACGGTGTCCGCTTGCTTCCGTACAGGCTCACAATTTTCACTGGCGAGCCGTCCAGCATATCGTCATCGATCTGCACACCTGCACCGACAGTTCCCCTGAGACCATGTTCCGGCGTAAAGATAACTTTAAGGTGAAGCTCATCTTTTCTTTCGAGCAGCAGATCCACCAGGTGTCGTCCCTGTCGGTCAACGCTCGTCTGATTAACCACAACCGCGACGTTTTTATTCGCAAGCTCCGCAAATCCGCTGCTTTCCAGGTTATCGATCCCCAGCCGTAGCTGACCGCTGCCTGTTGCCGCAACCACGGTTTGGGGTTTCTCCGCAATTTGAACACATGCGAAAAATAAAAGTATAGTACCTGTCAGGATTACTTTTGGGAAAACGGCGAGGCTGGAACAGTGTGTGCGCATTATCGTGCGCTTTTTCCCGAAAGCCAGGAAAGAACATAATCCGTCAGATAGGTCACGCCAAGATTTATCAGAATCGCCACGCCGATGTAGAGTGTCCAGGCAATGCCGGCAGCCTGCAGGATGAAGACGGAAGCCAGACTGCTGACCAATCCCAGATTAAGACTTAAGGGCTTAAACTTTCGACGGGTTTTGGACAGGATGAACAGACCGATTAATCCGCCATAGGTGAATGAGGCGATCTTCAATCCTACGACAATTATGGCGCTGTCGCCCTCATTGAAGAAAAGGGCAATTCCAATGAGAATACCGGCCCACATCAGGCTGAAAAGGCGTGCTGTTTTAACGGAAACTTTTTGCGAAAACCAGTCCGTGACTGTAGATGAGGCCAGTGAGTTGATTGAGGAACTTAAAGTGGACATGGCAGCAGAGAGGACTCCCGCCAGTAGTATGCCCTTCAGACCAACCGGCAGACTCTGAACAATGAAAGTCGAAAACTCTCTGTCTTTTGTAAGTTCCGCACCCTGAAAAAAAAGATATATCAGGGAGCCCACTGCAAGAAATAAAGCAAATTGCAGAAAGACGAAGAAACCGCTGCCGATCATGGCTTTTTGGGCAGATCTCAAATCCCGACACCCCAAGGCCCTCTGAACCATCATATAATCAACACCGTGAGATCCCAGAGATAACAATATCCCCCCGGTAAGCGCCGAGAAGAAGGACCATGGGTCTGTGAAGAAATGCCTGTTGAAGATGAATACTGTGGTCTTCCCCGCATCAGCCAATTCACTAAACATCATCGTGAGTGTAGATTGGGAATGGCTTAGGATAAACAGAATTGAGATCACCGCACCGCTAAGGTACAGTATGAATTGAAAACTATCCAGCCACACCACCGTTTTAATTCCACCCGTGAGGGTATAGATAAGCGTCACCAGGCCGATAATGAGAACTGAAGCTGAAAGCGACCAGCCGGTGATGACCTGAATGATAACTGCCGTCGCTAAAAATCTGACTCCATCAGCCAGCACACGGGTCACCAGAAATACTAAAGAGGCCGTTTTCTGAACTCCCTTTCCGAAGCGGGCTCCCAACACTTCGTAGATGGAAGTAACTCCCTGACGATAGTACTGAGGCAGCAGATAGAGACTCACGATAACCCGACCAATAATGTACCCCAGCGCCAGCTGCAGAAAGAACCAGCTGCCCCGGTAGGCAAGGCCCGGAACGCTGATAAAGGTCAATACAGAGGTCTCCGTGGCTACAATGGAGAACATGACAACGACCCAGGGCAAACTGCGGTGTGCCAGGAAATAGTCTGCAGTCGTTCGATTAAAGCGACTTTGCAGAACACCGAATCCCGCCATGGCGCCAAGAAAAACAAGGATGATCGTCAGATCAATGGGGCTAATAAAAATTCCTCTTTTTAAATCAGATTGAAGGAAAAGACAACAAAGTAATGAGAACAGTCCACAGATAATGCTCTTTCAATTCGTAATGCTGAATAACAGTCATGAGTTTATTCATTCAGAAGAGTTTGCATAACTTCCGTATAAAAGGCTCTGCGAACTGACCAAATTCCACCTCGCTCCCGGGTAGGATATACCCGGTTGGTGAGTAAAACTACGATGATCTTTCGTTCAGGATCAACCCAGAGCGAAGTTCCTGTAAATCCCAGATGGCCGAAAGATGATTTCGAGAATAGGTCCCCTGCCGAACTTTTACCGTTCAGGGAAGGTGTATCCCAGCCGATGGCCCGGTCTGAACCGGGAGGTAATTCCTGCCGCCTTGTGTATTGCCGTATCTGTCGGCTGCTGAAATAGCGGGTGCCTAGAAAAGTACCACCGTTAACAAGCATTTGCGCATATTTACCGATATCTTCCGCGGTTGAAAAAACACCCGCATGGGGAGCCACTCCCCCCATCAACCAGGCATTCTCGTCGTGGACTTCCCCCCGGATCAGTCTGTGGCGAAAAATTGTATCATTTTCCGTAGGAGCGATTGAAGGAAACCATTTTTTTGGCGGAGCATACATCGTGCGGTTCATTCCCAGAGGATTAAAAACCCACTTGGCGGCGAGTTCGTCGAGTCCCCGCCGGCTGACTTTTTCAATTACGGCACCCAGCAAAATGATACCCAAATCGCTGTAGGAAAAGTCCGTCCCGGGGGTGAATTCGAGATCCCGGGCAAGAATATCCGTGAGAATATCTGTTTTTGAGTGAAATCTGTCATCGAGGAAATATTGATAATAAGCCGGCAGGCCGGAAGAATGTGTGAGGAGATGCCGAAGGGTCACAACCTCCCGCCCACCTCCTGTAAATTCCGGAAAAAACTGCCGAACCTCCTGGTCCAGCGCCAGCTGACGTTTAGCGGCCATTTTCATGAAAACCGGGGTGGTTGCCAGAACTTTCGTCAGTGAGGCTACATCGTAAATCGTTGTTTTATCCACATGCGGAGAGTCAGGCTCATAGGTTAGATTCCCGATACCCTCATCTGCAATGATATTACCATTTTGGGCGATAAAAATCTGAGCCCCCGGGAAAATGTGATCTTCTATTGCTTTATTGAGAACCTGCCTGGCCTGATCCAGATCGTATTTCCGGTCGGCCTGACCGAATCCCCAGGTTCGTTTTTTGATGTCCACTCCATCTCCTCGTCTGTATTTTTCATTGAGATTCACCGGTAATTTTCCCGAAACGGCAATCCTGCCCCAGAGGGCATCGGCGGCAGCTCGTTGAGAAACAGCGCCGTACCCGTAGGCGCAGAGATAAGTGTCGAGGATATCATAATCGGGTAAATAGGGACTCCCAAAGCCAACCGTTACGAAAGAGATGTTTTTCTCATGGAGACGCGTCAGCAGTTTATTGTGGCTGGGATCAATCGTGGATAACCCTTTATTCATTCTGATCCGGACCAGCAGTGTGACCAGGACTTTATCTGCTTTGGAGACCCGCCGCAAAATATCATCCGTAACCGCATCGTCGAGTTTATCACTGATAAATATTTCTTCCACATTCCCGTGGGTTCTTGCTACATCCGAAACAAATGGGCTCAGTTGATCTCTGCCGTTGGCATCCATGGTGAGGATCAGATGAGCCAGTTTCTTGATTTTTTCAGGTTTCAGCGGAAGGTTGCCTGAATCTTTGATGACCGTGATAGACTTTCTGGCGATATCCTTTGCAAGGTCCCGATGCTCAGTCGTACCCACATCTCTTTCAACTTCAGCCCAGGTTTCGTTGACCTTCGTGCTGAGGAGCCCCAGACTGGTTTTCAACTGGAGAATCCGGTTTACGGATTCATCAATACGTTGTTCTGAAAGGCGGCCCGTTTGCACGGCTTCTTCAACGGCATTAATAGTATGCAGAACATCCATGGGCAGGAGCAGGATGTCGGCACCGGCCTCAATAGCCCGTATGGCCGATTCACCCGCCCAGGCGCTGTTCGTCAGTCCACCCATTTCCATGCCGTCAGTTACAATCACACCATCAAATCCCCATGTGTCTCTCAACAGCCCCCTGGTAATGATTTCGGATTGAGATGCCGCCCGCCCCGACGGGTCCAGGCCCGGGACCGCGATGTGGCCCACCATGATCATTCCTACTCCGGCCTCTACAGCTTTTTTGAAGGGCCTCAGTTCAACAGCGTCCAGTTGTTCCCGATCACCCGGGATGGTAGGCAGACTCGAGTGACTGTCGGTCGCCGTATTGCCATGTCCCGGGAAATGCTTCGCACAGGCGATAAGGCCTTCACTTTGCAGGCCTTTAATGAATTCGGTCCCGTATCGGGCAACTGTTTCAGGGTCATCACTGTATGACCTGAAATTTATAATAGGATTTTCAGGATTGTTGTTCACATCCATCACCGGTGCAAAGGCAATCTGAACACCCAGGCTTTTGGCTTCAATGGCAGTAATGCGTCCCTGTTGATAGGCGAGTTCCGGATCACCCGCGGCTGCCACGGCCATGTTCGTGGGAAAAAGAGTACCGCCGCTAAGCCATTGTCCCGTGCCGCGTTCATAATCGGCTGCTACCAGTAAAGGGACATCAGCCCACCGTTGGAACTCTTCAATGTTGTAAAATGAACCATGCACACTCCCGCCGAAAGTGATCAGACCACCGATTTTGTTCTCCGATATCCAGCCTCGCAATTGCTGACGATACCAGTTTTTATCCGTATAGAAATCACCCCGTATCCGTACCATGATCATCTGGGCAATTTTCTCCCTAAGAGAGAGGGTTTCGAGGGAGATCTGTTGCTGCAGTGATTTTGGGGCAGCCTGTGGAATGGTCGTATCTGATACCGGTGGTCTGTTTGAGCAGTAAAGGCTGAAGAAACAGATCAGGAGGAAGAAACGAAGTCTGGTCATTAAAAATTACTCAATGTGAGGATATTATTGGATTGATGCGGGACGGATTCATTTTACAGGGATGAGAATATTCAAACTCGTACCCTGTCCGGGAGTACTTTCAATTGTGATACTTCCGTCAAATTCCTGCACAATGCTGTGAACGACAGAGAGTCCCAGTCCCGTGCCGTCTCCAACCTTTTTACCGGTGAAGAAGGGTTCAAGGCAGCGTTCCTTTTCTTCGCTGGTCATGCCTGTCCCGTTATCCCTCACTGTAAAAACGACTGCTTTGGCCTTGCGGTCGAGTGATGAGATCAGATCGATATATTTACGATAGTCAAGACCCTTTTGCTCTGCTTTTTTATTGACCGCATATTGTGCGTTTGACAGCAGATTAACCACAATTTGCTCAAATCGGCGGGAATCCAAAAATACTTTTGGCAGGCCGGCCTGAAATTTCTTCCGCAGTTCAATTTCCTGATCCCTGAACTTCTCAACAAAAAACTGGCAGGCTTTTTCTACAGGTTCAGAGACATCGATTTCTTCAATTTCCTGATTGGAACCGCTGGCAAAACCCCGCATGTTATCTATGATCTTCGATGCTCTTTCGGTCTGTACGATGATCTCATTGATGTCTCTTTCAAGCTGCGAGGGATCATCGAACCCATAGGTTGCCATGAGTTTTAACACATCGGCCTGCGCCCTGATGATGGCCAGGGGCTGGTTCAATTCGTGCGCAATTCCCGTTCCCATTTCGCCAAGATAATTTAATTTCCCATGCTGCATCAGATCGGCCTGCTTCTCTTTCTCTGCCGATTCTTTGTGTTTCATTGAGGAAATGTCCAGCAGATAACTGTAGAATACTTTCCTCACTGCACCACGGTTTGCCGGATGTGCTTTTGTGAATTCATAGACCCAGATTGGCTTTGCTTTTTTCTGAACAACCCGGTATTCCAACTCCCACTGTCGGGCTTCGGTGTTCAGTTTATCATGGATAAATTCTCTGACACGCTCGCTGTCTTCTTCGAAGATCTGATCCCAATAATCGGTTGAACCCTTCACCAGCTCGGAACTGTCGAGTCCGATTTGCTGAATATTTTGTGATACGTAGGCCGGACGTGCAGGTTCGTCGCTGACTTTTTCCCAACGGATCACCATGATAGGGCCGCGTACAAAAAGATCCCTTTCCTGTTTCAACTGCTCACAGGTTTTTGACAGGTCGCTGGTTTTCTCGCTGACCAACTGATCCATCTTTTCACTGAAAACTCTAAGTTTTTCTTCTATTGTTTTACGGTCCGTGATGTCATTGACGACTGCATGAAGAAAATATTTACCGGAGAGCTCAATCCTGCTGAGTGTGATCTCACCGACAAAAGGAGTTCCGTCCTTCTGCAGAAAATGCCACTCAAATATCTGAGGACTGCCACCGTAGGCATATTCAATCTTTTGGAGCAGTTTTTCCTTTGATTCCTGATTATCCGGTTGGGAGGGTGGTGAAAAATCAAAAGGCGCTTTCCCCAGCAGTTGATCCTTCCCGGCACCGAAGAGTTCCAGTGCGGCAGGATTGCAGTCAATGAATTGATTCCCCTCCATCAGGAATATGGCGTTCGGCGATGAGTCCACCAGGGAGCGGTACTTCTTATCACTGTCGATAAGGGCGTTTTCAAACGCCTGGTTAACGGACGTATCGGTAATGAGCGCCAGACTGCCCGCAAGCTTACCCGCTTTGGAAGTGATGGGGATTGCCGTCACTTCTGTTGTAATATGGCTGCCATCTTTACGTACCCATTCTAAATCATATTGGTTTGGAGAGTCCTTTTTGGAATTGATAAACTGACCGGCCGGGAGTTTCGTAGCATCTTTAACGAAATCACTTAGGGGCCGTCCGAGAAGATCAGCGGATTTATAACCCAGAAGCTTTCCTAAATGCTCGTTAGCAAAAGTTATGCTGCCCTCGATATCCAACCGGCAGATACCATCTTTAACTGTCTGCGCCAGATCATCAAATAAACGGACGAGCTGTTTTAATCCGGCTTTCGCTTCTGCGAGAGCCCGGTTATCTTTTATCACACCGTAGGCATGGGACTCCCCGTCTTTTTTAACGAGGGACGCATTGATCACAACCGGGATTTCAGTACCGTCCTTGTGGATCAGGCAGGTTTCGAAAGGTTCTATTTTTTTATGGAGAAACAGATCCGTGATCAGTTTCAGGTTCGATTTACGTTTTGTCCGCGACACAAGATTCATGAGGGGCGTATTGATCAGGCTGTCAGGTTCATACCCTGTTAAGCGGGTAAAAGCCGGACTTAGATAAATGAGCTTCCCGGTTCTTGTCATTTCGAAAATAATATCATTGGAAGCATCCGTCAGGAATCTGATCTTGCGGTTCAGTTCAGAAATTCGTTCGTGAAATTGTTTTTTCTCTGCCAGATCACTGATGATACAGACCGTACCGAGATATTTCCCGGAACTGTCAATAATTCTTTTGAAAGTATTGACAGCTTCGAAGGTCTCTCCATTTTGCGTGACGAATTCGAATGTATATTCCTGGTCTTTTCCTTCTGCCCCAAAGACACAGCTTTTGAAAATCGAGAGTACTTCTTTTCTGCTGCCTTTGGACCAGAATGGGTAAGGTGGTTCAAGCCCGAGGAGGTCCGGCTCAGTGAACCCTGTGAGTTTTTCAAAGGTCCTGCTGACTATTCGAATCCTGCCAATTGGATCCACGACAAAAACACCGTCAGCCACACCGTCCATCGTTGCGCTGCGAATACTGCATTCCCAATCGAGCTGAGCCTTCATTTTACGAATATCAGTAATATCTTTTATGCGCAGTACGATGCTTTTAACACCGCTGGCTGCTTCAATGTGGGGGTAAATCGACAAGCGATAGTCGGTCTCCATTATGGACTTGTCACGTTCTACAGGCTTACCCGTCTCTATGACGGATTTGATCAATTTCCTCACTACCGAAGCCAATTCTTTCGGCAGCCCTTCATAAACTGAAACACCCTTAATATCCTGCGGCGTTTTCCCCGCCAGGTTGACTGCATAGTCGTTGGCCATGAGTACTGCAGCATTACTGTCGAGCAGGTATTGCTGCTCTGCAAGAGTCGAATCCAGGATGGCCTGGGCTTGCTGGATCAACTCACTTTGAGTATTTCGGGCCTGAAGGATGTCGGTTCTGTCTCTGACAGCAATAATGAACTGATCTTTGCCATAAGCAGAAATTCTTACACTCAGCGCTATTGGGGTCTCATTCTGAGTGGGCTCAAGTTCAAAGGTTTGGACGGCTCCCGAATCACCTGCCTTCTGTAAATATTCGGCAAAGACCTGTTGAGATTTTTTAAAGATGGGCAGTTTGTACAGACTTTTCCCCGTTGCGGTTTTGCCTTTTTCAGCAAGCAGAATACTGCCATTCGTATAGAGCTCGGTAATAATGCCTTCGCTGCTGACTGCAAAGATCGTTTCGCCGGTAACTGACACCAGCGCTGAGTGCCGGACTTCGAGATTGCGAAGTTTTCTTTCACTTGAAATATCCGATCCGAATAATCTGAAAAGAGATGCTGATGTGTGTTCTTCCGGAATTGTCATCACTTTTACTGCAAGGTCAACAAATTCACCATCTTTCCCTTTGACGGCCAATTCCAGGTCCACGTCTCCGGCACCCTCCTTGAGCATCCCCAATTCAGCCGTTAATATTTTTTTATCCGCTGAGGCCAGTAATTTCTTAAAATCCTGCCCAATAATTTCATTTCCGGTAAACCCCAAAATTCCTTCAACAGCCTGATTGGAAGTGGTCACCTGAAATTTTTTGTCGATTTCAAAAATCCAGGTTGACACCGAATCTTCAATATTCTCCTGTCGGATGATTAATTGTTTTCTCTCCAGCTGATGTTTGTCGGATATTTCTTCCAGTTCCCGGTGAAGGCCCAACAATTCTCTTTGTATCTTTTCTTTTTCGGTAATATCCGTGGCGATCCCCTCAACGAGAATGACCTTCCCGTCGGCATCTTTTTTAGGTACTTCAGTCAGGGTCAGTTTGCGCGGTTCGCCGGATTTATGTAAGAATTCAAGTTCAAATTCGTTTGAAATTCCGCTCAGGCTTTTTGTCTGTTGGGTGCTGAAATGGTCATTGATTGGATTTTTGCTAAGATATTCCCGATGGTGAAGAGTAAACTCATCCGGAGTGTAACCAAGGATTGATTTGATCGAGCCGCTGACATTTTTGATAAGCTTATCTTTTTCGTATTCGTAGAAGAAATGTCTGTTTTCCAGGATCATGTTTACGCGCCGGTAGCTTTCTTTCATCGCCTGAAGGTCTGCTTCCTTCTTTTTCACCTCGAACTGGGCCAGGGTTACCTGGTTTTGATAGTCCGTCATCGTGGTTGCGAAGTGAACCATCGTCAGCAATTCTTCCGGTTTATGATCTTTATTCAGAAAAGACCTGGCTCCGAGATTATAGCAAAACCTTACATTCTCGTCATTTTCAAAGTCAGTCAGGATGATCACTGAAAAAGACGATCCGGGTTTAATTTCGACCCGGCGAAGAAATTCCAGACCGTTCATCACCGAAACAGCTATATCCAATATTACAACTGCCGGACGGTGATCTCTGAAAACATCCAGACCGGCCTTTCCGTTTGAAGCATGCAGGACTTCATAGCCTGCCTTTTTCAAATGAGCAGATACCCGATCCCGATATTCATCGGATTCGTTGATGATCAGAATTTTATTTTCCACTGTGTCTTCTTTTGCTTTTTTCAGAAATCAAGTTAACAGATTTGCCAAAGGCGCCCTGGAATAAACCCTCAAATATACAAAAAACCCGACACCTGAGGCCCAGCCCATAATTATAGCAAGAATCATGCAATATCATGCTTCAAATTCCTCCGGGTTCAGGCGGCTGTGAATTTCCGAATTGTCGAAGATCATCTGATATATTCCCTCACAACCCTTTTTGAGACACCTGTAAGAAATTCATAGGGCAGCTTACCGTATTGCCGGGCATAGTATTCAACGCGGTTATATTCTTTCTCAGCTCCCCATATCGTCACCATTTCTCCTTCTTCAACGGAACTGCCGTTGCAATTAACAGAGGTCATGTCCATCGAAACACGGCCCGTTACCCTCAGGGTCGAAGATTTATGATGCAGCGCTGCAGAGTTCGAAAATTCCAACGGAACCCCGTCAGCATATCCGGCCTGGATCACACCGTATTTTCCGTTTTCGGGAACTGTGAAGGTCCTGCCATATCCGATCGTATCGCCCTCCACCATTTCTCTGATCAGAACTAAAGGCGCTTTAAACTGCATGACAGGCCGTAGATTCGGGTCAACCTCCCGGAAAGGAGAAACGCCAAAAAGAGCGACTCCGGGCCTGACCATATTGAAATGCGCCGCTGGTTTATCGAGCAGTGCCGCACTGTTGGCGATGTGAAAATAAGAAACTGTCGGGATTGTTTTCTTCGCAAGGGCAACGAGCGCTTTGAATTTGTCCAGTTGCTGCTCTCTGAAGCCTGAAGTCCGGTCTTCAGCCGTGGCAAAATGTGACCAAATCCCTTCTAATATGATATTCGGTATTTGCTTCAGCTTCCTCAATACTTCCTCCGCCGCAGAATATGGCACACCCATGCGCCCCATGCCCGTATCGACTTTCAGATGTACTTTGAGCCGAACTGCAGGCTGAAGGCGCTTTCTGATAAGTTCCAGGTCATCGAAACTATTGACCGTGCATCGCACCTGATCAAATTTACACGCAGCCAGGATCTGTGCATTCAGTCTTCCCAGATGCAGAATGGGTTTTTTAATCCCATGAGCAATCAGGTCCATGACTTCAGTGAACAATGCAACTGAGAAACCGAATATCTCAGTTTTATCCAGCGCCTTTGCTACCTCGGCAAGCCCGTGACCGTAAGCATCCGCTTTTACGACTGCCAATATTTTGGCCTCCCCTGCCAGAGACTGCAGATACCGGTAATTATGTTCCAGATTTCTCAGATTGATCTCGGCAACCGGAAAATACATTATATCTGCCCAACAATTTTTTCAAGAGGAATTTCCACATCAATCAACCTGGCTGTCAGAATGGCGGCACCGTAAGCGGGGGAAATCTTTGAGAACAGCCAGTTGATTTTTTTAAAATCAAATGAGAGCGCATCATTCAGGGTCTTCCGAAAGAGTTCGTTCCTGCACAGACTGCCGTTGCCTCCGAGGACAATATTTTTTTCTTTGTATTCCACTTTCTGAACCAACTCAATTATGTACTCAGCAACTTCCTGTGTGGCTTCCTGGAGCAAAGCCAGTGCCATCTCATTGCCGGTTTCAGCAAGTTTGCAAATGGATTTGGCCAGACCGGCAACTTTTGGGACCGGATCATCAGCCGACGCATATTTTTCCAATGCAAGGGAGATATCGGTTTCTCCAATGTTTTCCAGCACGGCTTGTTTGAGCGCAACAAAATCTGTATAGGAATACACGTGAGTTTCACCCAGTGCAATGCTGACAAGCAGTTTTCGGCCCATCCAGTAGCCGCTGCCTTTATCTCCCTGGTGGTGCCCGGCCCCGGCCGTCCGATGGATTTTTCCATCCGGGGTCCGGGCCATGCAGATCACACCCGTACCCACCGATACCAGAAAACCGGGTACCATTGGGCAGGTTACTTCGTAGGCAGCCTCACAGTCACTGGTGATCAATGTACTCCGGGTCAGGTTTTCTTTTTCAATCCTTCTGAAAACCAGATCTCTGCCGATGGTATCACTTGAGCCCGCCAATCCCAAACCGATTGCATCAAGATCATAAGGCGATATACCGGCCTGTCTGCAGAGACTGTGAACCATATTGAGCACCCGATCCGGACTTTCTTCCCGGTGCAGGCTGAGACTCATCCCGTCGGCCTGATCCCGGGCCAATGTCTTTCCGGTATCATCAATTAAAATACCGGTACTATTCGTCGCACCGCCATCGATACCAAGAATATAATAGCCTTCACCGGTTTCCATCATTTTTTCCTGAAAAGAGTGCTGGAAAGTGCTCCGTTGATCAAAAACGTGATTAGACCGATAATGAGAGTTGTGATACCGGCACCGGGAGAGCCTTCGTGGTGAAGCATGATGCTGTGAGCCCGTGTTATGCAGTCAATAATGGGGATGCTTTTCAATGTAGCGGCATAAGAGTCCGGGAAATTTTCCAGGGGAATGAACCCACCGCTTCCTAAAGCAAAGAATAAAAACAGAATCATGGTTATGATGACCTGAAACTCGCTGCTTTTCAGCCAGGAGCCGAGGGTGTTGCCGGCCACAGCCGAAAAAAAGATTACGGGAATAATCTGCAGAGACAGCAGGATCATTTTATCCAGCACAATTATCTCATTGGTAATCGTACTGATCATGATGATTGCTGCAAAATACTGCACAAGTCCGAGAATAAAAGCCCAGAGGACAAGCCCTGACTGCACCTTCCAGATGGAAACCGGAGATTTGAGATACAGATCCAGCATATTATTTTCAAATCTGATTTTTCTGATCTCGGTATAGCCTGCTGTGAAAGCAGAATAAGAAGCCGTTATCAGCCAAATCCCGGGAGTCACCCAATACAGGTAATTCAGTTGGTTGACGCTCGGAATTAGACGATAAAGGGGCATCGCCAGCAGAAGAAACAAAAAGACAGGTAATAATACGAGACTGAAACTGTTAATGATCAGCGAATTTTTATAAGCTATGAGTTCTCGCTTAATGACAATAAAAACGTACTTCAATCTAATCCTCCACCGGTGAGCCCTTTATACAGATCCTGTAAACGGCAAAGTGATGTATCGATGTTATCCACTTCCTGTTTCAGAGCAATTCTCAGCACATTGAAAAATTGTCTTCTTTCCCGGGAGTAAAATTCAAGGTTGTTACCGCTGATCACCGGACGCACAACTTTGGGATATTGTTCCAGCTCGGTCAGAATTTCAGATGAGGGTATTTTCACAAATGTGATGATGTAGTGAGTAAGTCCTTTCGTGGTTTCGATCAGATCATCCAACTTGCCGATCATTTTGAAATTCCCATCGTGAAGGATGGCAATCCGTACCGAATACCGCTCGGCTTCCGAAAAATTCTGAGTAGTGAACAATATCGTCTTTTTTCCCTGCAACTGATCGAGGGTGTGCCAGATTTTTGCCCTGCTCTGCAGATCAAGCCCCGTCGTTGGTTCATCCAGCAGAATGACTTCGGGGTCATGGATCAGCGCTCGGGCAAAGCAGACTCTACGCTGATGACCGAAAGAAAGAACGGGCGGACAATCGTTGAGATGCTGTGAGAAGCTTAACACCTCTGACCAGTGTCGGGCCTGCTCCCGGGCATCTTTTCCGCTCATGCCGTGTAACTGACCAGCCAGGATCAGATTTTCCAGTACGGTCATTTCATCATCCAAATCTGATTTTTGAGACATATACCCGGTAATTGAACGGGTTTCGAAAGGCCTCGAGGTGATCTCTTTACCGTGAATATAGGCCTTCCCCGCATCGCGTGTCAGACGACCGGCTAAGATTTTCAATAAGGTCGATTTACCAGCACCATTCTCCCCAACGATGACAAAAGTAGTGCCCCGTTCAACACCAAATGAGAGATCGGCCAGGATCACTTTATTACGGTATTTTTTTGCAATTGATTTCAGGGTAATTGAAGCTTCCATAACAGTATCCCAATCAATATTGTTTCATCATTCAAACAGCAGCTCAATGTGCCTCATACCAGCTGTCTCCCACGCCGCAATCTACTTTCAGGGGGACATTTAACTGAATTGCATTTTCCATCTCATCAACCACTAACTGTGTCAGACTTTCCAACTCCGATTCAGGAACTTCAAAAAGCAGTTCATCATGAATTTGCAGGATCATCTTTGACTGAAATCCATTTTTCTTCATTTTTTCATTGATCCGGATCATGGCTAGTTTTATTAATTCAGCGGCCGTCCCCTGGATTGGCATGTTGATGGCAGCCCGTTCTTCTGCCTGGATCTCCTGAACCCGTGTGGAGGTCAAATTCGGAAGGTGACGTTTGCGGCCAAATAAGGTGGTCACAAAACCCTTTTCCCTGGCTGATATCAGGGTTTCCTCGATATATTTTCGAATCCCCGGATAGGTATTGAAGTAAGAATTGATAAGTTCCCGGGCCTGCTTCATGGGGATACTCAACTCCTGAGACATACGATAAGGTCCGGCGCCATACATGATCCCAAAATTCACGACTTTGGCGGAACGACGCATATCATCCGTCACCAACTCTGCCGGAACATCAAATACCAGACTCGCCGTGCGACTGTGGATATCAATCCCTTCCTGGAAGGCTCTGACGAGCTCAGGCTCGTTGGAATAATGCGCCATGATCCGCAATTCTATTTGTGAGTAATCAGCGGAAAGGATTTTCCAGCCTGTTTTCTGCGGAGTAAAAGCTTTACGGATTTCACGACCCAGTTCGGTTCTGACCGGAATATTCTGGAAATTGGGTCTCGTGCTCGAAAGCCTGCCTGTGGCCGCAATTGTTTGATTCAATGAGGTGTGAATTCGACCGGTAGTTGGATTTACGTAATTGGGGAATGCATCAATGTATGTCGTTTTCAATTTTTTCAGATGGCGATAATCCAATATCAGACGCGGCAGGGGATGGTGGCTTTTCAGTCTTTCCAGCACGGTTACATCTGTACTGCGCTTGCGGATGGGCTTCAGTCCGAGTTCATCAAACAAGATCACACCGAGCTGCTGAGGTGAGTTGATGTTGAACTCCCTCCCGGCCATATCGTAAATCTGTTCCTCCAGTTTCCCGAGTTCCCCTCCAAAAGAACCGGATAGTTCATTTAAAAATGCAAGATCCACATAGACTCCGTTTTTTTCCATCTCTGCAAGGACCGGAATCAGCGGCATTTCTATCTCCAGCATGGGGCCGGACAACCCCTCTGCGAAAATTTTTTCTTTCAGTACGGCCGCAAGCTGCAGGGCCACATCTGCATCTTCTGCGGCATAAAATGAGATCTCGTCGAGCGGTACATCAGACATCAACTTCTGGTTTTTACCTGAACCGATGAGATTTGAAATCGGGACCATCTTGTATTGTAGATATTCCAGTGATAAGACGTCCAGTTTGTAGGAGCGCGCTTCCGGTCTCAGCAGATGAGCTGCGATCATCGTGTCAAATTCAATTCCGTTGAGATCGATATTGTACCGGCTCATAACAAGAGCGTCATATTTTATATTCTGACCACAGAATTTACTTTTTTCATCTTCAAATATCGGTTTCAGTCTCGACAGCAGCTCCCCGAGCTCCAGTGACGGCCGGCCATCGGAATTTCTTTCAGGAAACTGCACGGGGATGTACCAACCCGTATTGGGTGTGATCGAAAAGGATAACCCCACAATATCAGCCTCTAATGCTACTACCGAGGTTGTCTCGGTGTCGAAGGATATCAAACTGGCATTGGTCAACTGGGTAACGAGGTCCTCGAGTTCAGCTCCGGTCGTAATCAACCGGTAATCTTTTGGATGGTCATCGGTGATCTGGATCTCCGTTTTTTCCATGTTACCCAGTTGTTGTAAAACAGAGGGCATTTCAAGGTCCGTTAACAGTTTTGTCAGGGCGCCGATATTCATGGGACGCCGCTGCAATTCGCTCACATGCAAATTGATAGGAACGTCAAGCCGTATGGAAACCAGGTCCTGGCACAGCGGCAGGAGATCCCGGCCGTTTTCGAGGCCGGACCTGACCCGCCGGTTACCGATTTCATCAATATGATCGAGGATATTGGCGATTGTGCCATACTTCTGTAACAGTTTGGCGGCGGTTTTGGGGCCGACTCCGTCAACCCCGGGAACGTTATCTGAGGCATCACCCACCAAAGCCAGCAATTCAATAATTTTCTCAGGCGGAACGCCCCACTTTTCGATTACGGCCTGCCTGTCGTAAACCGTTGTCGGCCGGAATCGGGTGCCCGGCGAATAGACAAAGATCGAATCGGTAATGAGCTGCATCATATCTTTATCCCCCGTGAAAATATAGGTGTCCAGCTGATGCTTTTCAGCCTGAACGGCCAGTGTCCCGATGATATCATCTGCTTCGTAGCCGGAAAGACGGACCATGGGAATATTGACAGCCGAAATTACTTCATAAAGCGGTTCGATCTGCTCAACCAGTTCTTCCGGCATTTTTTCACGAGTGGCTTTGTAATCGGTATAAATTTCGTGCCGGAAAGTTTTTTCGGGAGAATCCAAAACCACTGCTAGATAATCCGGATTCTCATCCCGGACGAGCTTTAGCAGACCATTCATAAAACCGTAAATCGCTGAAGTCTGCCGCCCATCCCGGGTTTTCAGGGGATTGTTGATCATGGCGAAATGAGAGCGATAGATCAGCGCCATGCCGTCAATTAAGAATAATCTTTGCTTAGTCTGTTTGACCTCTGTATTCATATTGTAATAATCCGTAATGAGAGGGGAAAAAATAACCGCCCAACTGATTGGATCTTCTCTTAAAATTGAGCGAAAAGTTAAGTGTTATGATGAAGTAAGAAACAGTGAATTATCTGATGTTCGATTTAATTATCGACACATCTTCAGAAGGGTAAGCGGCGGTTTACAATAATGGACCCGGAAAATGTAACTGACGGACTCAGGAGCCCTTAGGACCTTCGGACAGAGAGGCTTTCATTTCATTGGTAATATAGCCGTAATCCTTTTCTTCTTCAATTAGCCCGGAGCTCTCTTCCTGAATCGCCCTGAGAACATCTCTGCGGCTGATCTGACCCACCAGTTTATGATCCCTGACGACAGGGACCCGGCGGAAATTATTCCTCAGAAAGACATCGGCAACGGCAAATATGTCAGCATCGGGATGGATTGTATGAACGGGTGTACTCATGTAGTTGGAAACAGGGCCGCCGGGGAGTTCGTGGAAAGTTCCGTTAGCCAGAATGCGCAAACAGTCTTTTTCAGAAAGCACTCCCACAATTTTATCATTTTTTACGATCGGTGTCCCCGAAATTTTACGTTCCAGCAGTTTATGAATGGCCTCATATACATCTGTATCGGGGTCCAGTGTAACAACGTCGGTTATCATAAAATCTTTTGCTCTGGGTATCCTGTCCATAGTTCTCCTTTAGAGTTGGATATCGATTAGGCACGGTATTACGGCTTTTCCCGGTCATCCGTAAAGACAATTTATGAAGTCGGAAAGATACAGTTCAACTTATTCCTTTCTCCAACAGACAAAATAAATTGGTATCGACCAAAAAGCATGCTCTGAATCGTCCGGTCAGATCACACTTTCCGGTGAAAGGAAAGTTGTGACCCGATCTATTTGTTTTAGATATCAAGTTTATTTTTTTGCCCTGACCTGTGGCTGCTGTAAATTCTGTAAGTAATTTGAAGAAAGTTTTGGCGGACTGAAAGCATATTTACATCACAGGCTTATTAATAATCCCTCCGGAAGGTGGAAAACCACCCCCTGATGATCAATTTCATCAAAGTGAGTTATAATTGAATATTTTGTCTCATTGTGCGGGATAAAGGAAATAATGCAGCTCTTATGAAACCCCGTATTTTCAAGACCCTCCCGCGTGAACACATTCAAAGACGATTTTTAATGGGTCAACTGATTATCCTAAGACTCACTATCTTTGGGTTACTGCTGACCCTGCCGCAATGGTCCCTTGCCGGGAAAGCAAACCAAATTATCAGAGTAGGTGCCTACGACAACCCCCCGAAAATAGCTCTGGAAGAAAAGGGTATGGTGACCGGATTCTGGCCGGATCTGATCGAGTATATCGGCCGACGTGAACACTGGGAAATCCAATATGTTCGCGGCACCTGGGCTGACTGCATGCGGAAACTCGAAAACGGAGAAATTGATATCCTGCCAGATGTAGCCTATACTGAAAAGCGAGCCCGCAGATTCATATTTTCAGCAGATCCCATTATTGTCAGCTGGTCCAGGGTATATGTACACAAGGATAACAGGGTCATTCAATCAATAGAAGATTTGAAACAAAAGAAAATAGCTGCCTTGCGGGGAAGCGTCAACTTTCAGGGAGCAGGTGGATTTCGGGAATTAAGTGAAAAATTTGATTTGAATTGTACTTTTATCGAGCTGGACAGCTATGACAATGTATTTAAGGCAGTAGAGAATCGAATCGCAGATGCAGGTATAACCAACCGCAATTTCGGGAATAAATTTGCGAAGAATTATACCGTACGGGAGACGCCAATCGTATTTCAACCGATCGATATGAAATTTGCTTTTAATAAGTCTAATCCATTAACGCCGCTGCTGGTTTCGACCATAAACCGACAAATCAAAGATATAAAGAATGATGATCATTCGGTTTACTATCAATTACTTAGTAAATATTTTGAAGGTGAAATTGCTGAACGGAAAAATATTCCCGACTGGGTTGTCACTCTTCTGGAGGTTCTTGCTTTCCTGCTTGTATCATTTTTCATCATCACCCTTATTTCCAGGATTGAAGTAAAACGAAAAATAGCCCTTATCAATCTGAAGGATCAGAATCTTATTCGAAGTTCCCGGAAATACCGGGAAATATTTAACGCCACCAGTGATGCAATCATCCTGCACGATGGCGAAACCGGTAGGATTCTGGATGTAAACACCTCAATGCTCAAAATGTACGGCTATTCGAAGGAGGAACTGCCGTCTATCAGCATGGAGAACCTCAGTTCAGGGGAGAGCCCGTTTGACAAAACGCACGGGAATGAGAAACTGCAACTGGCCAAAACCGAAGGAGAACAGACATTTTTGTGGCGGGCCAAAAGAAAGAACGGTCAATTGTTCTGGGTTGAGGTCGCCCTTAAATACACAGATATCGGAGGAGTAGGTCATTATATCGCAGCTATCCGGGATATCCAACAACGTAAGGAGGCCGAGGATGCCCTTGCAGCAGAAAAAGAGCGCCTGGCCGTCACTCTAGCCAGTATTGGCGACGGAGTCATTGCAACGGACATCGGGGGAAAGGTTGTTCTGCTCAACCAGGTTGCAGAAAAACTAACCGGATGGTCCCAGCGGGAAGCCGTCGGCAGGAAACTTGAGGAAATTTTCGATATCAGGAATGAAAAAAGCGGTGAGTCCTGTAAAAATCCCGTACAGCAGGTGATGGCCTCGGGGAACATTATTGAATTGACAAATCCCACCTTACTCGTTGCCAGAGACGGTACAAAAAGACCAATTGGCGACAGCGGCGCTCCCATCCGGGATAAACAGGGAAATTTATTGGGGGTCATACTGGTATTTCGCGATTTGACGACCAAGATCAAATCAGAATCAGAACTACTGAAGATCCGGAAATTGGAATCCATCAGCGTTCTGGCAGGTGGTTTGGCGCATGATTTCAATAATCTTCTCAGTTCAATTCTTGGTAATATCAGTCTTTTAAAAGCCGGTATCAGACCGGATGATAAGAATTTCAAATTGCTGGATGAAGCCGAACGGGCAACCCTGAGAGCAACCGGTCTGACTCAGCAATTGCTTACATTTTCAAAAGGCGGGGAACCCTTAAAGGAGATTACCTCGATAGAAAATATTATTCGGGAAACGACGGATTTTATTTTAAGCGGAAGCGGGATTCAGTGCCGCTACAATTTCGACGCCGATTTATTTCCCATCGAAATTGACGCCGGTCAGATCAGTCAGGTGATACAGAACATTATCTCAAATGCCAAACAGGCCATGCCAGGCGGCGGTTTAATTGTACTGACCTGTAAGAACCATATCTCTGAACAAGAGAAATTTCTTACTCCCGGAAAGTACGTCTCCATCCGGATCAGAGATTATGGACCGGGAATTGCTGCCGAAATTATTGATAAAATCTTTGATCCCTTTTTTTCCACTAAAACCTCAGGCAGCGGTCTTGGTCTGGCCATCTCGGATTCAATCATCAAAAAACATAACGGTTATATTAAGGTGTCTTCCGTGCCCGGTGAGGGAACCGAGTTCAAAATCTATCTGCCGGCTGCCGCTTCATCTACTATAAATCCGGAACCACAGCCTGCCAAGACAGCCACTTTATCAGACCTGAAAATATTGATCATGGATGATGAGCCCGTTATACGGAATGTCGTCAAGGCGATGCTTGAACGGTTGGGATGCCAAGTAATATTATCCAATGACGGGGCTGAAGCGGTTCAATTATATTCTGATTCATTGAAAGCTGATAAGCCTATCGATATCCTGATCATGGATCTGACAATCCCCGGCGGAATGGGCGGAAAGACGGCCGTTGAGGCAGTTCATAAATTGAACCCTGATGCTGTCGTAATTGTCTCCAGCGGATATTCGAACGATCCCGTGATGGCAAATTATAGTAAGTACGGCTTTGCAGCAGCCATTGCCAAACCCTTCAGATTTGGGGATCTGAAATCCGTTCTCACAGAGGTTATTAATAATAATCTGCGCTCTTAAGAAATCAGGCCATGAACGAAATATTAAAGACCATACATCAGAGAAAATCCATTCGGGCGTATGTACCGGAGCCAATCCCCGCAGAGCTCAAAGAGAAGATCATCGCCGCTGCCCTCCGTTCCCCCACAGCAGGGAACCTCATGCTCTATTCCATCCTCGAAGTCACTGACCCGGCGAAAAAAGACAAACTGTCAAGAACCTGTGACAACCAGCCTTTCATCGCCCGGGCACCCTGGGTGCTGCTTTTTCTGGCTGATTATCAGCGCTGGTATGATTTTTATAAAGCTGCCGGAATTGGGTCGGAACCCTCAAAGACAGGTGAGACCCTGCGGAAACCGGATGTAGGGGACCTCTTCCTGGCCTGCTGTGATGCGCTGATCGCCGCTCAGACTTCAGTACTGGCGGCTGAATCTCTGGGCATCGGGTCCTGTTATATCGGGGATATTATGGAAAACTATGAAACACATAAAAAGATGTTTGATCTG
Source organism: FCB group bacterium (assembly GCA_013152375.1). GTDB lineage: Bacteria > Fidelibacterota > Marinisomatia > SCGC-AAA003-L08 > JACNLC01 > JAADGM01. Next base: position 33,443 of record JAADGM010000110.1, read on the forward strand.
CCGCCCTATGTTTTTCCAATATCCTTAATCTGCTACGGATACCCCACCGCTCAGCAGAACCAAAGGCAGAGAAGTTCACGATTTACAAAAGAGCTTATCCTCCACAGGGATACTTATCGAAAGTTAAACAGGGAAAGGGCCGAAATGATGACTTCGGAACTCAAGTCCCGCTTTGAAGGGCAGCTCAGGAAGGAAAAATATATTTCCAATATGGGACAACTGATGTATAATCGTAAATTCAATTCAGATTTCATGAAAGAAATGAACCGCTCTGTGAAAGTCATTATCAAAAATTGGGGTGAAAGCGAATGAGAGCGTGGTTGCCAAAGGTGAATAATAAAAATAATTGTTAGATGAGCATGACAATGGAACTTGAAAAGATCTCTGTGCTGCTGGTCGAGGACGAACCTGTAGCACGTAAAATTGCTGAACGCATGCTGCAAAATGCAGGCTACCGGGTAAAATCCGCCGAGAATGGAAAAGAAGCCTGGAAATTGCTGAGCACAGAATTTTTCCCGATCATTATTACCGACTGGCTGATGCCGGAAATGGACGGAGTTGAACTATGCAAATTGGTGAGAGCGAACGAATTTCCAGGGTATATTTTTATAGTTTTACTGACTTCCATGGACTCCCAGACTGATATTATTGAGGGGTTGGAATCCGGCGCTGATGACTATTTGACCAAACCGGTTGACAAAGCGGAGTTGATCGCCAGGCTGAAAACTGCAACCCGTATTCTTGAACTGGAAACCAAGCTGAAAAAGGCCAATGAAGAGATTACGCAGCTCTCAATAACCGACCCGCTGACGGGTATTTACAATCGCGGACACATGGTGCAGCAACTCACGAAAGAGCTGATTCGGTCAGGTCGCTATAACCGGCCTTATTCCATTGTTCTGGGTGATATTGATCATTTCAAAAAGGTGAATGATACATACGGTCATCTCGCCGGTGACACGGTGATCAGAGGTTTTGTAAATTGCCTGAGAAATTCCTGCCGCAAAGACGTGGATCAATTGTTTCGCTATGGCGGTGAGGAATTCATAATCTCACTGCCGGAGACAACTTTGGAAAATGCCCTTCTGCTGGCGGAACGCATTCGTAAAAAAGTATCTGAAGAAGTGATCTATTATTCCGGAACGGATATCCGGATCACCGCCAGTTTTGGAGTTGCAGGCATTCACCCGAATAGTGTGAATTCACAACTGAAACAGGAAGCTGTGATAAAACTCGCGGACGAATTTCTCTACAAATGTAAAAAAGAAGGCCGAAATAAAGTTGCCGGCGGTTATCTCGATTAAACGAAAAGTCAGCCATGGTTTGCGTCAATAATTTTACAATCTGTAATGAACATTTTATCTCATTTCAGGAATGCCTAAATATTATTTAGTGGTAAATCCGCATGGCGGCAACGCCAGGGGGAATGCCATCCTGGAGAAAATCAAACCGATTTTTGAGAAAGCAGGGGCGGAACTTGAAATCAAGCAGACCCGCTATGCCGGGCATGCCCGCAATTTGATCAACTCGGTCGAGTTAGACGGTTACGACGGGTTTTGCGCCATCGGAGGTGATGGGACGATGCACGAACTCGTCAATGGTCTGTTAACCCGGACCGACGGCCGCAAAATTCCCATTGGTCTCATTACCGGAGGTACCGGTAATTCTTTCATGCATGATATGAATTGCCTGGACCCGGTAGTGGCAGTAAAGCGCATTCTGACAGGACGCAGGCGGAAGCTCGACATTGCCAGGGTGGATGCGGCCGGGGAAATCATCTACGGCTTTAATATTGTCGGTTGGGGGCTCCCCACGGATATCAACATACGGGCGGAGAAAATGCGCTGGCTGGGAAAACAACGCTACAATGTTGCCTCCCTGATAGAGGTTTTAAAAAATACCCGTCGGTTGGCCAGGATAAGTATGGATGATCGTAAAATTGCCGGTGATTACGGATTCATTCTCGGATGCAATACAATTCACACCGGCAATGCCATGAAGATGGCGCCCCTGGCGCAGATTGATGACGGTCTCATTGACCTCATCATCGTCCGGAAGGCCAGCCGTTTGAAGCTGCTCAGCTTATTCACAAAGATTTTCAAGGGTGGTCACGTGGGTGACCCGGTGGTTGTCTATCACCAGGTCAAGGAATTCTCCATTGTGCCGCTCGAGGACCATACTCTCAATATTGACGGTGAACTGGTCGGCAGCACTCCCATCCATGTAAAAATGCTCCCCGGTGAAATTGAAGTTCTGCTGTAGGCCCGTTTATAGGTCTGCGTAGGTGTCCTTTTATCCCTTTGGGCACATCAGATGATCACATCCGAAAATATTCAGATTTGTGAATTTGTGGCAGAATTCAATGAGTACAAATTTATCAATGAGCCCTAAATTTAGTCTGCGCCATGGAACAACTAACACTGGGAATAATCGAAAAATCAAAGGTCAAAGTCATTGCTTCGTCCGCATTTAATTTCAGGATTGAACTTGTGGAGAAAATCGGCAAAGACGACATGCCCGACCTTGTTGAGGTCTCTGAGGAGATGGCAAAAATTTTCGGAAAGCAGGCCCTGTTAACAAGGTCCAATATTAAAAAGTATTTTAATGAGCATACTTTACCTTTCGTAGCCAGGGAAAAGGGGCATATCATCGGCTACATCATCGGAGTTCCCCTGGAACATTTTAAAAACGAATCCTGGTCACATTTTGACGTGAATCTCGGCAAGAAAAATACACTTTACACCTATGCCTTTGTCCTCAAGGAAAAATACCGCAAAAAGGGCGGCTATGCAAAAACCTTGAAAAGGATCTTCATCAACTGGGCCCGGAAACAGGGCTATCGTTATATAACCGGTCACACTCAACAGGGCGTTGCCAGCCATTTTTCACAGAAAACTGAGATTGTAAAAGTTTTCCTGGACTGGTATGGTTTGGGCGTTCCCTTTGAATATTACCGGCGTCCGTTGTAATTCCAAATTGCCCACAGACCTCCCTTACAGGATGTTACAACTGGATTATACCCGGGCAAACTCCGACTTTAATAATATCTTATCATGATTCATAGAAAACTTTATCTACTGGGGCTCTGCCTGATGACCCTTGGCTACAGCGAATCTCTCTTCAGTGTGTATCTGGCGGCAGGGCCAGCCGAAGGCTACGATAAATACCTTGTCCTTGACCCGGACATCCTTTATACCGGCGGAATCGGTGTCTTTGAGGGCTCCGTTTTCATCGAGGGGAATGGTGCGGTCATTGATTTGCAGGATGGCAGCGGAATCTGGGTTTACGGTGAAGGTGAGACCGTTGGTTCTCTCATTATTCAACGCTGCACGATTCAAAATGGCGGATTCTATGGCGTAAATTTTGCCGGCATTTCAACAGGCTCACTGGTAAACTGCAATCTGATCAACGACGGTATGGGACTTCAGCTGATGGATACAGTCTCCGTTTCGATAACAAACTGTAACCTTGTGGATAATGAAATTTACGGGCTGGCTATCTACTCCACGAACCCAACGGCCAACATCAGTTACTGCAATGCGTGGAATAACGGTGAGGACTATATGGAAAACTGCCCCGGGTGAGGCAATATATGGACACCGTTGGTGCCCCTCCCCGGAACCGGACTCATCACCGTTGATCCCCAATTTGTCAACCCCCAGGAAATGAATTACAATTATCTTGAAACTTCAGGATGCATCGATGCAGGGAATCCTGACCTGTTCGATCCGGATCAAACCTGCAGTGATATCGGGGCAAATTATTATCCGCAGAATTTGAGTCCCACAGGAGACTGTAACGATGATGCTCTGCTCGATGTCATGGATATCATCACGATCGTAAATAACTGCATATTGTGCGAGCCAGAGGACTGCATGGACTGTTTCTGCGGAGATTTAAATCAGGACGGCAGCGTTGACGTTATGGATATTCTCCTGATTGTCAACACGATTCTTTCCAACTGATCCGGAGTAAAAGCGGGTCGATATTTCCACAGCTCCCCCCTCTTAAAAAGTGAATTGACCGGGTATCCAATCTCATATGGAAATACACCGGCCTTTTTGCACCGGAACCCCCGTACAGGATAAATGTCAAAGCCGGTAATGATTCTTCAGCAGCGTGAGGAATAATTTATCCGGAAGCAATCTCCGAAGTTTTATTGATATTTTTTGGTCCGTCTTCCCCACCATATACCGCAGCCGCGGATTTTTCTGTCCGATAATTTTGTCAATCAGGCGGGCAAATATCAGGGGATCCGCTCCCTTCCCCTCATCCTTTCTGATCACTTCTAACGCTGACTGGAAGGATTTACTTTCTTCGAGTTCTTTTTCGGAATAGTCCCGGTTTGCCGTAAAACCGGTCTTGAAATCACCCGGTTCGATGAGCACGACCCGGATGTTTTCCGATGCACACTCCTGATAGAGTGCTTCTGAAAACCCTTCTACAGCAAATTTTGAAGCACTGTAGATCGCCTGGTACGGGAGTCCGGCCAATCCCCCCAGAGAGCTTATATTAATGATTAAACCTTCCTGTTGCTTCTGCATCACCGGAATTACGGTCTGACAGATATTCAGAACTCCGAAAAAATTGGTTTCCATTTGGTGATGAGCAGCATCGGTGTCAGTCTTTTCGATCGACCCGGCAATACCGATGCCGGCGTTATTGACGACAACGTCGAGTCTCCCCGCTTCTGAGATAATTTTTTCCAGGACCTCCCGGCAATCTCCCCGGCTGGTTACATCCGCTTTAAGGAGTTCGAATCGACGTGAGTTGTGTTGTTCAAAATATTTATTGGGGTCCCTGGACGTACCAAAAACCCGGTGACCTTTATCGGCAAGCAGGTTTGCTGCGGCGAGACCTAAACCGGAAGTTGCTCCGGTAATGAGGATCGTTTTTTCTCCGGTTTTCATGGGTTAACGGATCACATGATATTTTTTACCGGCTTTGATAATCGCAGAAAGACAGAAATCAAGTTGTTCCCGTGTGTGGGTGGCCATATAGCTGGTCCGCAGCATCGACCTGCCTTCGGGGACTGCGGGAGATATGATGGGATTTGTATAGACGCCTCTGTTCATCAGATCTTTCCACACACGGAAAGTTTTCATATCGCTGCCGATGATAATCGGGATGACCGGTGTCTTGCTGCTGCCTGTATCGAAGCCTTCCGAAACCAGGTTCTCTCGTATATAATTTGCGTTTTCCAGGGCCCTTTTCCCCCTGTCCGGCTCACGCTGCAGGATCTCGAAAGCTTTTGTCACCGTTGCCGTATTGACCGGAGGCAGCGCCGCTGTGAAGATCATGGTGCGCACATGATGTTTGAAATAATCGATGACGGCTTCCTCAGCAGCGATAAATCCCCCTATACTGCCAAGGGACTTACTGAAAGTCCCCATGATCAGGTCCACTTCGTTGTTAAGACCGAAATGTCCGCAAATCCCTTCTCCATGGCTGCCGAAAATACCCAGCGAATGGGCCTCATCTATCATGATCCTGCTGTTATGTTTGTGGGCCGCTTTAACCAGATCAGGCAGATTGACAATATCTCCCTCCATGCTGAAAACACCATCGGACACGATCAGTTTTCCATGCCTATGGGGATATTTTCCCAGCTCATAATCGAGTTCAATCATATCATTATGAGCATATTTGACAACCTCACAGCGCGAAAACCTGGCGCCGTCAACAATTGAAGCATGGTTCAGCTCGTCGCTGAACAGAAGATCCGTTTTGCCTAAAGTTGAAGCGATAACCCCAAGATTGACACCATAACCGGTTGAAAACACCAATGCTTTCTCTTTTCCAACCAGTTCAGCAATTTTATTCTCGAGTTCATCATGCAGGCGTAAATTCCCGTTAAGCAATCTGCTGCCGGTAACTCCCGAACCATACTTTCTCAGTGCGGAGACACCGGCCTCGATCACTTCGGGATGGTTGGTAAGTCCAAGGTAATTGTTTGACCCCAACATGACGATCTTTTTACCTGAGATAGTGATCTCAGTAGCACCAAAATCATCTATCTCCGGATAGTAAGGATAGTATCCCAGCGCTTTTGCTGTTTTTGCCCGGGTGAAAGCATACATTTTCGTAAAGATGTCCTCGGAATTATACCACTGCTGGCGCATGGAGAACATTTTTTGTTTGGTGAGGGTTTTAAACGTGGTCAAAGATGATATTCCGGACATAATCCATCTCCTTTATTTTCTATACTGGTCGCGAATCCTTATGAATTCATTACATACTTCAGCGCAAGAATGAGTTTATGGTTCCCGGTTTCAAACTCGTTTAGATCAAAGTGTCTTCCTTACTAAAATTTTAAATTCGATATGTATGACTTAACAGGACAATCACTGTTCCTGTATTTCTGTTTAATCCGTCCATGTCCGGCAAATGCAGAACTATGCCGGGCGAGACGATTTGGTTAATTCCCCACCGCTTGCAGTGGAGTAATTCATTCGAACGTTCCTGCGAATCTGACTCTGTTACCTTATTACCGATTTGTTCTGACCATATTTCAAATATATTCGAATAATCAGGTTCATTATTTTTTATAACGAATCCCGTTAAAAAGTAAATTCAGCATATTCTCCACAATTGAATCTCCCCTGGGGAAATTCTTCCGCAGGACTAATATCGGTTCCATTCCCTTAATGGCCATGATAATGGAATCACAGGTTTTCTGCATATTTTCAATTTTGAATATGCCTTTGATACAGCCTTCGGTCAGTATATGATGGATTGTATTTTCTTCAAACAATTTAAATTTCTCTCGTTCGTATCGCACGAAAGAATATTTATCCAGGAATTCATCTGTCAGTGTTGAATAATAATTACTTAATCGTTGCAGCGCCGTCATTCTGGCATTAATATAGGCCGATAATTTGTCAGTTGGCGAAGTTACCTCTGATATATCTGCCCAAACTTTTTGGCGTAACATTCTGGAATCACGTTCGATAACAGCCTGGTAGATATCCTCTTTATTTTGAAAATAATAGTAGAGCGAAGACTTGGCCATTTTTGCTTTCCCGGCGATACCCTCCATGGTGGTTTTCTGCCAGCCGAAACGGGAGATGAAGTTGCCCGCTATTTCAACAATACGTTTTCTTTTTTCGTCACGGTCCATATAGTATTCTATCGAATAAAATATAAATACGGTCGAAATTTAGAAAAGTTTCAACAGTTAATGAAAGTGAAATATCTGTTACCGGTTGATCAGACGGCAGGCATCTTTGCCGTTCATATGGCCAGTTCGAATCCTAAAATGTGGACATTCGTGTAAACATTCTTTTCCCATTCGAGTGTAGCCTTGACGGGCTTCGTATCTTCTTCTATCCTGAACCAGACGACATCACCAAGATCCGGAGGGGAATCTCCAACATAAACCACTGCCAGTCCCTTGTGGCTTTTGTTCAGTGTCTGCACGACAATTTCCGAATCTTCATCAGTAGAGTAAGAAATCAGATCATTGACCGGGTATCGTATCCATTTTCTTTTATTCGTGTCCATGGCCTAAATATACAGAATTTTTATAATTTCCTCATCGTACGCTTGAAGCTTATGGTTCCTGATTCTGATTCAGTAACCCTGTTGTCGGTGAAAGCTCACTCAAATTGTTTTCTGAAATTCTCAAAGGCCACCTTCAAAGTGTCCAGCTCCACTGTGAGGGTTGCTATCTCATGCTCCAATTGAGTTACCCGGCCAGTGAGCTCACTCTGAGGCTGTACGGGATCAACTACTGCTTCATCACCCGGACTGTCGGAAACGGGACCCAGTAAATGGTGATACCGGGCTTCTTTTTGCCCCGGTATTCTCGGCAGCAGCTTAACATAGCCATGCTCTGCTTTGCTGCTAAGCTGCTGCATTCTTTCGCCAACCTCTGCAAGATCATCAAAAGCGTACATACGATGGGTGCGGCTGCGCAGTTCTCCCAGTGTTTGGGGCCCCCGCAGCATCAAAACCGTCAGCAGGGAAAGGTGAGCATCGTTCACCTGTAAATATTCACGGAGCCGGTGTTTAAATTTCGGAACCCGGTTTTCACGTTTATAATACCGTAATACAAGTTCCTTATCTATAAGGAGGGTTACTGCATCCAAGACCTCTGAGGCTTCGTAGGTTACAACCGGGTCCCGGCTGGTCTTCTGGTTGCACGCATTCACCAGCGCATTTAAGGTCATGGGGTAGTATTCCGGCGTCGTTAGTTCTTTTTCCGCAAGGGATCCCAAAATCCGTATCTCCATGGGGTTCAATTCTATCATATTTCATCCTCTCTGACTCAGCTCAAAATGTCTGTCCAAACAGGGGAAAACTTAGCGGATTACGGCAGGTCCGGACAATGAAAATCAGGGAGACAACAACAATTACAGGACCTTATTTTCCAATATAAGCCCAATCCGGTCATACTGTATCCATCTGACTGATAATATCTATAAACCATTATCTTAACACTCCGTTACATTAATTGATTGCCAACCCCGAAAGCAGATAAAATAACTTTCAATTAAGATATTTCAGTCAATTTAACGAGGAACCCTATCATGAAACTGATCTTTCCACTTTTTCTGGCATTAACCCTGGCTGCCACAACTCAATCCACTCAGAATAATACCGGTTTCAAACTGCTTAACAGCAACGGTACTTCTGCTACTCTACGCTTTACAACCCCTGCCATTACGCCGGCAGCGGATGGGAATTATACCCGGCTCACCGGTGCAGACTTGCAGTACACCTACGATGAGGGTCTGCCGGAACTGCCGCAGTTCACAACGTTATATCAAATTGACCCTTTTAAAAATTATCAGGTTGATTATACGGTTCTTGCCAGCCATACACTCGAAAACATTCTGATCTATCCCACACAGCCTCATCAGGACAGCGAGAGGGGACCGACACTTTCAAAGGATGAAAGTTTTTATCAGGCCTCCGCGCCTTTTCCGGAAAACAACCTGATCGTCTCAGACCCATTGGTCTTTCGCGGAGAAGCGTTAATAGCTATCAATCTCGTTCCCTGTAGATATTTTCCGGATGAGAAGAGGCTTGAAGTTTTTGACCGGGTTGAGCTATCCGTTTATGAAACAGGCAGCAGGAGTAATCCGGATTTTATTCAAATGCCGCGCTCACTGACTTTTGAACCGCTCTACGAAAACAGTGTAATCAATTATTCCGCAAGTGACCGGACCGAAGATTTTCAGACGCCGGCAATATTGTACATCTGCGGCGGTAATTCTGAAAATAATCCCTACACGCAAAGTTTATTTGACTGGCGGCGTGAACGTGGATACATTGTCTATACGGCCTCGACCAGCGAGACCGGCGGCAGTGCGTCTCAGATAAAAAATTATATTCAAAATGCCTACCAGACCTTCGATCCGCCCCCGGAGTTCGTGGGCCTTATCGGTGACACCGGCGGTTCCTACAGCATACCAACTTATCATGAGTCATGGTCAGGCTATGGTGGAGAAGGCGATCTTCCCTATTCCCAACTCAGCGGCAACGATATCCTGCCGGATGTGATCCTCGGCAGGATTTCCATTAACAACTCCACCGACCTTGCCAATGTGATCAACAAAACGATTAAATATGAAAAAGCGGTTTATATGGGGGGCAACTGGTTTGAAAAGGCAGCCCTCGTCGGAGATCCCTCAAACTCGGGTATTTCCGTGGTGATCTCCAATGAGTACATCGATAATATCATCACGAATTTTGGTATGGAAGACGTCCGCCACAACTATTCGGGTTCCTACTCCAGTTGGATGCAGAGTCAGTTGAACGAAGGCATCCTCTATTTCAATTATCGGGGTTACTACGGTGTCAGCGGGTTCGGCAGCGGAAACATCTCCAATGCGAATAATGGTTACAAGACACCCTTTGCCACTTTTCTTACCTGCGGAACCGGGAGCTTTGACGGAACATCGCTCTCAGAGTCGTTCATCCGGGCCGGGACCGTGAGCAACCCGAAAGGCAGCGTTGCTGCTGTCGGCACGGCTACCCTTGGGACACATACGCTTATCAATAACATCATTGATATGGGAATTTACGACGGCATTTTTTCTGACGATCTGCATACAGCCGGCGCCGCCCTGGTGGCCGGGAAACTGGCGCTCTTCAATACCTATCCTTCCGACCCCGATCATAAGGTGAGTATATTCTCCCACTGGAATAATTTAATGGGAGACCCGGCGCTCGAATTGTGGACCGATACGCCTGCGCTATTTTCTCCCGACTACCCTCAGTCCATCGGAGCCGGCAGTAATTATTTCGACGTGGTCGCTGCAGATGATTCCGGCCTGCCGGTGGCAGATGCTTTGGTGACGGTAACCACCGATGATGAGACAATTTTTGAAAATATTTTTACGGATGATTCCGGTTTGGCCACCCTGCCGGTGGATCCCGCCTATACCGGCCATTTGAATCTGTGCATTACAAAACGGAATTACAAACCTTTCCTCACTGATATTTCCGTTGCCGAATCCGGCCCTCAGATCAACCTGGCAAATGAAAATTTCGGATTAGATGACAGCAATGGGAACGGAGACGGTATCGTCAATAATGGTGAACAGATCACACTCACGATCCCGGTATTCAATTTCGGTACCGAAGATGCGTCCGGCGTCACCGGGACTTTGACCACCTCATCCGGGCACGTCCTGGTAGATGAGGCCGTTCATGACTTTGGGACTTTGCCTGTTGGTCAGACTGCCGAGGGCAGCTTCGTATTCACCGTTGGACCGGATGTAGTTCAGGCTGAAGACCTCGGTTTAAGACTTGAGCTGTCGGATGATTCCGGCCACGCCTGGTCCTCCCTCATCCCCTTAACGGTCAGTGCGCCGCTCCTCATCGTCACCGATTATGGTTATACGGGCAACACAATGCTTTACCCCGGGGCCACCGAAGAGCTGTATATCACATTGGAAAACCAGGGTTCCGTGACTGCAACTGCCGTTACAGCAGCGCTTTCTTCGGCAAGCAATTTGCTTGATATTTCCCCCACTTTGCTGACCTGGGACACACTGCTGCCGGGAGCGTCGATACAATCCGCCAATGCAATCGATATCACTGCGGATGGTGACATCATTAACGGCACACTTATCACGCTGACGGCGGATATCCAGAGTTTTGAAGGATATAACCGTACGGAAAATCCGCAGATTCAAGTTGGAACGACGTTGGTAACGGATCCGTTGGGACCAGACGCCCACGGTTACTATATTTATGATTCCGGAGACAGCGCCTATGATCTGAGCCATCCCTATGCCTGGCAGGAAATCGACCCCGATCTCGGTGGCAGCGGCGGGAGCTTAAATATGACGGACAACGGAAACGGCCATCCGACGAACCAGCATTCAGTGACAATCTCCCTGCCGTTTCAATTCACTTTTTACGGTGTTGATTATACCACGATATCAGTCAGTACGAACGGCTGGATTGCTTTCGGGGAATCAGATCTGGAATCTTTCCGGAATTACCCCATTCCCGGCGCCGGCGGTCCATCACCTATGGTGGCTGCTTTCTGGGATGACCTCACCACTGAAAACGGTGGCCAGGTCTATAAATATATCAATGCCAGCGAAGGAACAGTGATCATTGAATGGTCTCAAATGAGCACCTACGATCAGGGCAGCCTTGAGACTTTTCAGATCATCCTCTATGATTCCTTTACTCCCAGTGGCGATGATGAAATTCTGATCCAGTATAAAGATTTTAACAACACTTCAGTTGGGGATATTCAGAACGGAGGCATCCACCATGGTTCACACAGCACCATCGGCATCGAGAACCATCTGGGAAATGACGGTCTTCAATATACCTACGATAATCATTATCCTGCGGCTGCCATGGTACTTCAGGATGAAAGCACACTCTTCATTACTACCCGGATGCCGGAGATCCTTCCCATGCCGGTCCTGGATTATTCTGCTGATGACCTGAATTTTACGCTTGAACAGGATGCCGCTTCGGGCGCAACCATCGAGGTCTCAAATGCCGGGGAAGACGGCTCTCTGCTCTACTACAATGTGTCAAAATCAGCCTTCCCCGTGCCCTCCGGTGTAACGGATGCGTTCGGACACAGCTGGTCTGATACTGATCTTGATACGGAGATGCCCGTGGAATGGATCGATATTGACGGCATCGGGACGCAGCTAACCTTTGAACATAACGATCATGCGGCTGACCCCATCGACATAGGGTTCGCATTCCCGTTTTACGGAACCGATTATACGCAGTGCATCGTCAGCGCCAACGGCTGGATCGGCTTCGGGGAAGACAATACCGACTGGCATAACTACGGTTTACCAAGTCCGGATTCACCCCATCCGGCAATTTGCCCGTTTTATGACGATTTAAATCCCGTCAATGACGGAGACACTCATGACATGGCCGGCAATGTTTATTATCACACCGACGGAGAACGTCTGGTTGTCTGGTTCGATCACGTAGCACACTGGAATGGTGAAATTTCAGGAAATTATAATTTCCAGGCCGTACTATACGCCTCCGGTGAGATCCAATTTAATTATGCTGAACTAACCGGCACTCTCAATCGCTGTACAGTGGGCATCCAGAATGCCGCTGCCGATGACGGTTTGCAGCTGGCCTTTGACAGCGAATATCTGCACGAAAATTTATCGGTCAAATTCAGAGAAACGCCGTCATGGCTCAGCCTGTCAACCTCCAACGGGGATCTGAATGGCGCAATTGAACAGGGCAATTCGGAGTTTATTTATGTGGATGTCTCCTCTGCGGGTCTGTCTCTCGGTGATTATGCTGCCTATGTAACTCTCAACACGAATGCCCAGCCCAAAGTGGTTTGGCCCGTGACCCTGTCCGTAGTGGAAAATTCTCCCAATCTCCCTGGCGATGTGAATGGAGACCAGACCCTTAATATTCTGGATGTGGTGGCGGTTGTGGGATTCGTAGTTGGAGAAACCGATCCTACCGATGAGCAGTTCTGGGCTGCGGACCTGAATCAGGACGGTGAAATAAATGTGGTGGATATCGTCCTTCTGGTCAATATGATCCTTAACAACTAGTAAAATGAAGATGAACAGCCCTCAAAATGAGATGTTATGGGCACAGGCCGGGATCTCCAACAGCGAAGCTCTCGAAATTAAGACGGTACGCGCCATGCTGGGGATCTTCTGCCGGGCACATCATCACCCGGATCAGGAACTTTGTCCGGCCTGTTCCGAAATCTATAAGTATGCTGTCGACAGGATTTTAAGCTGCCCTGTCAGGGCCACAAAGCCGCCCTGCGAAATGTGTAAAATTCACTGCTACAAACCCGACTTGCGGAACTCCGTTAAAAGCGTCATGCGCTATTCAGGTCCCCGGATGATCTATCGCCATCCCCTGCTGGCCGCGCGTCATCTGATTGCGAAGTATCGATTTATAAAGCTTGACTCGAAAGCCTGTCAATCGGAATAACGGGGTTCGTTTTAATATCATCCCGAAAATTTTGATACACCGGGACAGACTGCAGACAATCAACTTTTCAGGGGCAGAAATTCGATTATTTTGAGACTATAGCTGACCTGCTCAGTATGCCGATTCCCGCCAAATTTTAAATATTCCGAATCTCATGTTCCCCTATAGGTCTTATTGCCTAATTTTGAACAAAATTAACCTACAATTTCTAGCGGATTAATGGATGAAACTTTTATATCTCATTTTACTATCTGGTGTACTGGCCGCCGCTGAGACCATCAGCTGCAACGAAGCCATGGATTTTGCCCTGCAACACAATCCCTCTGTGCTGCAGAGCGAGGCTGGCAGACAGGCCGCCGCTTTTTCTCTCTGGTCGGCAGCCTCTGCACATCTGCCAACGGCTACTTTCGGGTTTACCAATATCTGGAATGACCGGGAGATATTATTCCCGGTTGATTCGAATATCGTAGCAGTCATCCAGCCGAAATCCCAATGGCAGAAGAGCGTGGATGTTACCCTTCCCCTGTTCACCGGGGGATCGTTGACCAGCAGCACCGCCATCACGTATTACAACAATCTGGTTTCCCGGCTGACTTATGAAGAGACCCGCCAGGCCGTTCGGTATAAAACCCTTGAAGCCTATTACAATCTCCTGAAAATGCAGAGAATCCTTGAGGTCACTTCATCCGCCAAAGAACTGGTGGATGAGAATATCAAACTGGTGCAAAAAATGTATGACCTGGGTATGGTGCAGAAAAAAGACCTGCTTCAGGCCAGAGTGAGCTCAACGGAGATACGACAGCAGATCCAACAGGCCCGACAGGGCGAACGTCTGAGCCGCATCAGTTTGAACCTGACCATGGGGAAGCCCCTGAATGAGGAATATGAACTTGACGACGCGCTGGCAGAACCGGTGCTGGAAATCTCACTCGAAGACCTTTTGTCCCACGCTCTCGATAATCGTTCCGAATTTCGCTCCGCACAGCTCGGAGAAAAAATAGCCAGGTGGGGAGTCCGCGCCAACCAGGGGGCATTGTTGCCGGGGGTGGCAGGCATCTTTCACTGGCAGCAGGACTCGGAACCCAACATTTTTTCAGGCAACGAATCCTGGCGGGCCATGCTGAACGTCTCCTTTGATCTACCGTTCGGATTATCGAATGTCGCTAAAGTGGGCGAGGCAAAAGCACAGTACCGTCAGACCCGTTATGCACTGAAGCAGGCCGAAGACGGCATTAAAATGGAAGTGGAAGCCAATTATCTGCAGTATCAGCTCTTGCAGGAGTCACTCGGTCTTGCCGAGGATCAACTCGCCGCTGCTGAAGAAAATTATCAGGCCGTTAAGGCCGGCTATGAAAACGGTGAAAGCAGCCAGCTGGAACTGATCGACGCGCGGAACTCACTGATTGGCGCCAGGACAAATCTGATCAATACGAAAATAGATCATTACATCAGCTATAATAAATTAATGTACAGTTGCGGATATCCCTTTGGCAACTGAGATGACAGGAATCCATATCAGGAATGAGGTTAAGGTGAAAAGAACATTATTATTGGCAGTCGGATTAGCGGTGCTGATCCTGCCGGGCTGTAAAAAATCTTCGGGTGAGCCCGATAAGAAATCCATCCCTGTGGTTGAAGTTCTGAAAGTTTCCACGGAATTGACCCGGCGGTTTCAGGAGTTTTCCGGCACACTCGAGCCGGTTTCGACGATTCAGGTTTTCCCCGAAGCCATGGGGAAAATATCAGAGATCTACCGCAATGAAGGAGCGACGGTCCGCGCAGGTGAACCTCTCGCAAAGATTGATCAGACAGACTATCTGCTGGCTTTGGATCAGGCAAAATCCGCCCTGGATCTCGCCTCGGCCAATCTCAAGAATGCTCAGGCAAATCTGGAGCGGCAACAACAATTACAGCAAGAGGGGTTCAGCAGCGAAGCGGTTCTGGAAGGGATTCAGACGGCCTACGAGATTGCCAATGCCCAGTATTCCCAGGCGAAGACAGGCTTCAGCATGGCGCAGCGGCAGCTTGAGCACACTACCATCACCGCCCCAATTGACGGCTATATCAATGCCAGGTTCATTGAAAAGGGTCAGTTAGCGCTGAATTCAGCACCGGCGTACAGCCTGCAGGACCTGGACAGACTCAAAATCAAGCTGGCCGTCAGCGAAGCCCTTATCGAAAATATCTCTGCCCGGGACGAAGTTGAACTACTTTTTTCAGATGATACCGCATCAGGAGTTCCGGGCCAGATCGTCTTCATCGGAAAATCGCCCGATCCGTCCGGCAGTTACCCTGTAAAAATCGAAGTGAACAACGAGAACCACGACCTGCTCGCTGGTAAATCCGCCGTCATTCGTATCTATTCGGCCAATGCCTCCAATGAGGTCGTGATTCCCGGTAAAGCGCTGCTCAGAAGGGGTGGCAAGTGGTCTGCATTTGTAGTTGAGGAAGGAATTGCCGTTGAAAAAATGATTTTTCCGGCAAATCGGATTCACGACCGAATGATCATCAATTCCGGTCTTAAAGCCGGCGACTTTCTGGTGGTCACCGGTCAGGAATACTGCAAGTCCGGCGAAGAGGTCAATATCGTGAAAACCTGGCAGTCCCTGAATGCCATCTTACCGGCAGATTGATCTGTGTCCCCGAGAGCCAAATTTTTCTTCCAAATAATTTAGGTTTACCTCTATGAACTTAATCCGATTTTTCCTGCGAAACTGGCGGGTAGTGATCCTGATCCTTGTTGTAATTCCCATCCTCACGGGAATTCAGGCTTTGCGCACCATGCCCAAAGAACTCAATCCCGATATCTCCATTCCCATCGCTCTGGTGATCGTCCCCTATCCCGGTTCCTCTCCAAATCAGGTTGAATCCCTCATTACAACAAAGCTGGAGGATAAATTAAAAGGGTTGAACGATGTGGATTTCATTACCTCCACCAGCGCACAGGGTTCGGCCAGTATCGGTGTCAATTTCCTCGTGGGTGCTGACATCGATGAGAAGATCCGTGATGTCCGTGAAGCCGTGGCCGATGCAGAATCTGAGCTGCCGGATGATATCTTGGATCCCATGGTGCTTGAACTGAATTTCAGCGAGACCCCGATTCTGGTGATCTCCTTCAGCGGCTCGGATTATGTAGGTCTCACCAAAACGGCCAAGCGCCTGCAGGCGGATATCGAGAATATCAAGGATGTGCTCAGTTGTGACATCGTTGGCGGAGTGGAGCGGCAGTTTAACGTGTCCGTCGATCCTGCCACTCTTGAAAAATATCACCTCACATTGAATGCAATTGTGGGGTTGATCGCCAGTGAGAACCTCGAGATCCCCGGCGGTACCCTGGAACTGGCCGGAGATAAATATGTCACACAGATCAAGGGGAAAATCAGTGATATTGACGAATTGGGTGACCTGACCATCTCCGGGCTGGACGGCGGCGTGATCCACTTACGCGATGTAGCAGAAATTGTAGATGGAAAAAAAGACCCGGACAGTTATGCCCGCATGAACCAGGAACCTGCCGTCACTCTGGCCATCAAAAAGCGCCAGGGAACGAATACCCTGGAGATCACGGAAAATGTACTCAACTATCTGGAATCTGCAAAAAGCTGGCTGCCCGCGGGGAGTTCGTTTGCCGTTACCGGTGACCAGGCCAAGTGGATTGGAAAATCTCTGGATCAGCTGAGTACCTCGGGACTGCAGGGCTTGGTCCTGGTGATCCTCATGCTATATTTATTTCTGGGGCTGCGGAATGCCGCTATCGCTTCCACCGTGCTGCCACTGACGATCCTGATTGCTTTCAGTCTGTTGTGGATGTACGACATTTCGATGAATTCCATCACGCTGTTCTCTCTCGTGCTGGTGATCGGCATGATCGTGGACAATGCTATCGTGGTTGTGGAGAATATTTATCGTCACCATGGGATTTGGAAAAAACGGTATATTGCAGCCCTTGCCATGGGGCTGCCCACAGATTGGGACGAGCTCAAAGCCAATGCGCAGCGTCTCGATACGGCGACGGATGAACAACTGCTGTCCGTTGAGAAAAGTAAAATACCGAATTTGCGGATCCGCTCCTATGCAGCCGCTTTCGGGACTCAGGAAGTCGCCCTGCCTATTTTGACCTCTACCCTCACCACCGTGGCGGCGTTCATGCCCATGCTGATAATGCCGGGAACCATGGGCGATTTCTTAAAATATATCCCCATTACCGTATCCCTGTCGCTGATGGCTTCGTTTCTCGTGGGCCTGGTGGTGAATCCCACGATCAGTTCACGGATCATGCGCTCCCCCATCACCCTTAAGAGCCGGCAAAAGCGGAATTTCGGAGTTCGTCTGACCGCAAAGATCCAGAATTTATACGAGCCGGTTCTGCGCTATGCACTGTCACACCGCAAGCGCTTTCTGTTTGCCCTGATCCCGTATGTGTTTGGAGCCATAGCGCTTATCGGAGCTGGCATCGTCCCCATTGAACTCTTCCCCCCGGATGACGTGGGTCAGTTGATGGTGAATATCAAGACGCCTGTGGGTTCCGATCTCAGTACAACAGATCAACTAAGCGCCCGGGTGGAAGCAAAACTGACTGCTGAAAAATATAAACCCTATTTCCAGGCTTTCGTCTCCAGCATCGGCGGCGGCGGCCCCTCTTCCTTTGACTTCACCATCGGTACTGCAGATAATTTTGCCCAGATCATCATCGACCTCGTGGACGAAGATGACAGAGATAAATCGTCGGATGAACTTCTGGAAATGATCCGGGAGGACGTAAAGGATATCGCCGGCGGTGAGATTGAGCCCAAACAAATTGCCGGCGGCCCGCCCTCTGATGCACCGGTTGGTTTGAAGATCATCGGTCCCGAGTTCGAGGTCCTCAAACAATTATCCCAACAGGTGCAGGACAGTCTGAAAACCATTGCCGGGGCGATTGATATCAAAGATGACCTGGAAGAGGGATCGCCTGAGATCAGCTTTGTAATTGACCGGGACAAAGCCGCACGACGCAATATCGGAACTGCCGACATCATCGGGACCGTCCGGACGGCCATTAACGGGACGGAAGCCACCACGGTCCGACTGGATGACGAGGATATCGACATCGTCGTGAGACTTGCTGAAAAATGGCGGGATTCTGTGGAAGATCTGGGCAAGATCGCCATCATGAACCGACTGAACCAGCCGGTACTGCTCAGCCAGGTGGCCGATATACAAGTGGGCAGAGGAATGTCTGCCATTCATCACTACGACGGTGAGCGGGTGGTGAGAATATCTGCCAATAATCAGCCCGGAGTATCAGCCGTGGAGATCACCAAGAAATTACGCAAATCCCTCGACAAACTCTCACTGCCAACGGGATACAAATTTAATTACACCGGAGATTTTGAGCAATTCGCGGAATCTTTTGTCGCTCTGGCAAAGGCTTTCGTCATTGCCGCTTTGCTGATCTACCTGCTAATGGTGGCGCAGTTCCATTCCTTCACCCAGCCCTTTACCATCATGCTCACCATTCCGTTGGGAATTTTCGGAGCCATTTACGGCCTGCTCATCGGCGGACAGCCCTTTGCCCTGGTGGCGCTCATTGCCATAGTGGGGCTATCCGGTGTGGTTGTGAACATCTCCATCATACTGATCGATTATATCAATAAACTCAACTCGGAAGGAGTGCCTCTGACTGAGGCCATTGTGCAGGCGAGCCTGGTGCGTATCCGCCCTATTCTGCTGACAACCTTCACCACGATTATCGGCCTGCTGCCCCTGACCTATGCCGAAAAAGGCTGGCAGCCGATGGGATTTTCTTTCATATTCGGGCTGGGTTTCGCCATGCCCCTGACATTGATCATCATTCCCATCGTCCACTCCTATATCGAGGGCCGCAGGGCCAGGCATAAACCGGTTGGATAGTCCCCACTGTCGGGCCTGCCGGCGACGAAGAATGCCGGTCAGATCCCCATTTTATCCCAGCTGACATTTTCACGGACCAGCTCCGTCCACAGGTCGATTTTGTCGGTATCCGCCGCACTCAGCAGGGGGACACTCTGATCGATCTTCTTGGCGATCCGGTAGGTATCACCCTGGGCGAGCAGGAGCGGGATATTCTTCCCGGCCGCCCTGGCAATGATATTGGGCGGCGGCAGGATGTTATTCGTGAGTACCACGCCCACGCAATCCGTATCGATGGCAGCGAGGATCATGTCACTGCGGTCGCCACTGGTGATGACGATTTTATCCTTAATCTGGAACTGGCGCATCCGCATAACTGCATCGGCGGACATGGCGCCTACAAAGATCTCCTGTATCGTTCTGTGAAGGGCACCGGCTCCTGAAAGGATCTTTGCAGACAGAATTTCAGATATGAAGCCCGTCGTAGGACGACTGAGCTCCTTGCGATAGGGGATGACGCCCAGTATGTTCAGCTGCAGGGCTTTCAGTTTTTCTGAATAAAGGCTGTTGAATTTTTCAATATCCCTGATGCGATTGAGGATCACGCCGCCGAAATCGACGCCCTCCAGATCCACATTTTTCTGCAGGAAGGTAAGGTCATCCATGATCTTATCGTGATTTCCGTGAGTGACGACGATGAGGGTTCCCCCAACAGCCCTGGCCATGGAGATGGCATCGAGATGTACCGACATGCCGAAATTGATATTATTGCCGCTCTCCACCAGCAGGATCTCCTTTCCCTCTCCGGCGAGCGAGACAATTTCTGCCAGTTTTTCGGTAAAGTCCGCCCCCTCCCGGCATAAATAGCGCAGTTTTGAATGGTCAAACCCAAGACTCAGCCTCTCAGGAGAAACGCCGGTGTCAAAGAGATCTGTGAACACAGCCGAGTCATAATCCCAGAGCCGTTTATCCCGGTAGATCAACCGGTCCCCAAAGGGTTTGCAGTAACCCAGAGGTTTTGACCACACTTTACCGAGTCCTGCCATGATGCCGGTTTTTCCCGCATCTCTCCGCAGAGAGGTAAAAACGAATTTTTTCATGCCTGTTTCCTTTCTGGTTCTGATAATAATACACGCACATCCACGGCTTTAACACCCTGGTCCTGATCATAGACGATCATGGGATTTATTTCAATATCGGAAATATCTTCGCAGTTCAGCAGGATTGAGCCCACTTTGTTGATGCAATCTTTGATGCCCTCAATATCTTTCCGCCGCTCCCCCCTGACGCCCAGCAAGAGCGGGTAAGAGCGGATTTCCTTCACCATGAGACTGGTATCGATTTCCCGCAAAGGCAGCGCCCTGAAAGAAACGTCTTTCATGACTTCCACGTAGATCCCGCCCAGCCCGAACATGATCACGGGACCGAAAGATCTGTCCCGCTTCGCCCCCACGATGATCTCCGTGCCGGGTTTTACCTGTTCGACGACTTCAATGCCCTCGATGACTGCGTCCCTTTTGTGCGCCTTGCAATTATGGATGATGGCCTGGTAGGCATCTGCAACTTCGTGTTTGTTCTCAAGATTCAGCAGCACACCCCCAACGTCGCTTTTGTGCAGGATATCCCGCGAAACTACTTTCATGACCACCGGATATCCGATTTCCTCGGCCCGGGCTACTGCCTCATCGATACACCTGGCAACGGAAGACCTGGGTCCCGGTAACCCAACTGCCTTCAGCAGGATCTGCCCTTCGTGAGCCAGCAGAAAGGAGCGCTGCTCTGCCCGAGCGGTTCTGATGATCCGGGTGATCTCCGCATAGTCGATAGCGGCATTCTTTACCGGCGGACTTTCCATCATGACAGCCGTATAGTGGCGGAACAGGGCCCCGAGGGGTGAAACGGACTCATAGACATCCCTGAAAATAGGAACATTTTCCCGGCTTAGCCGACTGATGGCGGATTCTGCCAGTTCACCTACGAACAGTGAAAAAATAATCGGTTTGTCCGCCTGTCGATAAGCCGAATAAACCTGTCGGATCATACCGGTCAGTTCGTCGGAGGTCATGCGGGCAGTTTCGCAGTTCGCAGTACAGCGAGATCACTGCGTGGATCTGTTCATCTTCCAGGGCCGATGTCAGGGCGGTGATGTATTCCTGGGTTGTTGCCTCACCCGTGAGATCGATGGGATTTTTCGTGGAGCCGAATCCGTGGGTCACGTCTTCGAAGACCGATTTCAGATGGGCCTTATCCTCGTAGAGTTTTACCTGATATTTTTCGCAGGCATCCGTTGCCAGCACTCCCACACCGCCGCCGTTGGTAATAATGACGGTATTCCGTCCGGTCGGAAGGGGCGTTGTGGATAAAAATTTACACCAGTCCAGAGCTTCCTGTATGCTCTCGGAGCGGAGCACTCCGCATTGCTGCATGATGGCATCGAAAATTTCATCGGAGCCTGCCAGTGAGCCCGTATGGGAGGCTGCGGCAATTGCACCCCGTTTGGAGCGGCCGGATTTGATCACGACCACCGGCTTGACGCGGGTGGCCCTTTTCAGCACTTCCACCAGTCTTTCACCGTGCTGAACACCCTCGATATACATGAGAATGCTGCGGGTTTCGTCGTGTTCGATGAGATATTCCAGCAGGTCGGCTTCATCCACATCCGCCTTATTGCCCACAGAGATGATGGCAGACAGTCCGATATTCTGGATAGCCGTCTTGCCGATCATGGCCACGCCCAGGGCGCCGCTCTGGGTGATGATGGCCACATTCCCCGGTTTGATGTCCCTGGGTCCGAAAGTGGCGTTGAGGGAAGCGGAGGAGGAGTAATGACCGAAGATATTGGGTCCCAGAACACGCATGCCGTGTTTTTTGGCGTAACGGGTGAGTTCCTGTTCCTCGGCCAGATTGCCCACTTCGGAAAATCCGGAACTGATGACGGACAGGAATTTCACACCTTTATCAGCGCATTGCCGAACTACCGGAAAAACGAATTTTGCAGGAATGGCAATGATGGCAACATCGATCACCCCGTCGATATCGGCAAGATTTCTGTGCACCGGCAGACCGCCGATCTCGCCACCGGCCGGGTTCACCGGGTAAATTCTCCCCCGGTAGCCGCTGTGCAAAATATTATAGAGGATCATACCCCCGATCTTACCGGGTTTGTCGGATGCACCCACGACTGCGATTCCGCGGGGTTCAAATAAATATTTTATTTCCAAACTGTTCATCCGGGCATTCCTTTGATTTTAATCCGATTCCCACAAGTTCCGGTGGCCAGAAACAGATCCCCTTCGGCATCAACGGGGTAAAGTCACCTGAAAATCAGGTGTAAAATTTACGCTTCCCGGGGATACCGTCCCCTCAAAAAAGGCGGCCGTAAGCCCCATTTTTTTCCGCCTGAAAGCTCCTTGCCGGCCGCTGGATCACCGTCAGATTTTTCTGTATTTCAGATTTAGTCGCGTTGAGCATTTTTCTCACCTTCACACGGGATAGAACCGCCGTTAATTATCTTCCCTTACATAAAATTGAAACGCTTTAGGTTATTGTTTGCAGACATATCGGAATAACGGTTTGGTCACGATAGTTCTGAAGGTTTAAATTGTGTTCACATTCGTGCGGGAGTTTTCTCTTCGACTTCACGACTTCAGTTTACAATAGTGGATACTGGATGAAATGACCAATCAAACGCTGTGCTTGAGTTTAACGGGATGTATTAGCCAATTAGAAAAATATCAAATAAAATTGCAATTTGCGGAGAATAACATGTATATTTGTTGCAAATATTGCGGAGAATATAATGGGTTGGAGAAAATACATATATCAACAAGATAATTGGCCAAATTTTACTTGGAATATTACTGAATTATCGGATCTACTTGCCAAAGTTAGAAATAAGCAAGGACGATTAATTGGAAAAATGGAAGCTTTGGGGTTTGATTTGCAAAACGAAGCTTTTCTTGAGACATTAACAACAGATATATTAAAAACAAATGAAATAGAGGGAATTGTTTTAAGTAAAGAAGATGTCAGGTCATCAATTGCCAGGAGGTTGGGGATTGATTTAGGAGGCTTATCACCTATTAACAGGAATATTGAAGGCATTGTCGATATGATGTTTGATGCTACAAATAACTTTGATAAACCTCTAACTAAAAAAAGATTATTTGATTGGCATTATGCTCTGTTTCCAATGGGAAGAAGCGGAATGTTTGAAATAGTTGTAGGAAATTGGAGAAAGGATTTAAAAGGACCTATGCAAGTTGTTTCCGGTGCAATCGGAAAAGAAAAAGTTCATTACGAAGCACCTTCGGCAAAAATCATAGATAAAGAAATGACAGTCTTTTTAAACTGGTTTAATAATCAAAAAAGTATCGATTTGGTTTTAAAAGCGAGTATAGCTCACTTATGGTTTGTAACACTACATCCCTTTGAGGATGGTAATGGAAGAATAGCAAGGGCTATTGCAG
>JAADGM010000053.1 GCA_013152375.1 FCB group bacterium
GGGTCAGACCGAAAACTGGGCCATGGACTGCGCCGGAGACTGCTTTGGTAATGCAGTCGTGGATGACTGTGACGTCTGCTCCGGCGGAAGCTCAGGTCACGAGGCCAACTCAGACCAGGACTGCAACGGTGACTGCTTCGGTTCTGCTTCCGAAGACATCTGCGGCGTTTGTGATGATGACCCCGGGAACGATAATGAGACCTGTTCAGGTTGTACCGATCCTGAAGCACTCAACTATGACCCGGATGCCCTTGTTGACGATGAGAGCTGTATTTATCCCTTTGTACCGGATTTATTCCATTATAATATGTCAACCATGCAAATGTTTTATTTCTTTGTAATGGCAGAACTGGACGGAATAGAACTCACACCTGGCGACTGGATTGGGGTTTTTAACGGAGATCTTTGTGTGGGTGCAGCCCCGTGGGACGGCCCCTATACCGATGTGCCGGCCATGGGAGACGACGGCAGCCCCGGGACCGATGGATACCTGACACCTGGTGATATCCCGACATTTATGATCTATGATAGCGAAACGGGTACGTATTTTGAAGCCTTCCCTTCAGAGTATGTCGGTTGGGCTAATTTCGGTATGCCTTTTATTGATCTGCTGTCGGCTCATACCATCATTATTGATTGTGCCGGCATTGTCGATGGTTCCGCTTTCATCGATGACTGCGGCGAATGCGTGGGCGGTACTACGGGCCAGACCGAAAACTGGGCCATGGACTGCGCCGGGGAATGCTTCGGCAATGCAGTGGTGGATGACTGTGATGTCTGCTCAGGCGGAAACTCCGGTCACGAGGCCAATTCCGATCAGGACTGCAACGGTGATTGTTTTGGCGAGGCTTTCACCGATGAATGCGGTGAATGCGTTGGAGGTTTGACGGGACAGACCGAGAACTGGGCCCTGGACTGTGCCGGGGAATGCTTCGGCAATGCAATCGTGGATGACTGTGACGTCTGCTCCGGCGGAACCTCCGGTCACGAGGCCAATTCCGATCAGGACTGCAACGGTGACTGCTTCGGCGAGGCGTTTACTGATGACTGCGGCGTCTGCTCAGGCGGAAACTCCGGTCACGAGGCCAACTCCGATCAGGACTGTGCCGGTGATTGTTTTGGCAATGCCAGTATGGATGACTGCGGTGTCTGCGATACCGATGCTGAAAATGATAATGCCTGTTTTGGCTGTACTGATCCGGGAGCTGAAAATTACGACCCCGACGCCAGTATTGATGATGGCAGCTGCAGTTACCAGGTGACCACATCCTATGCGCTCCATGAGGGCAATAATCTCATCGGGTTTGCCGGGATCCCGGATGACCCCACCCCCTCAGCGGTCCTGGCACCAATTGCAGAAAACGTAATAGCCATTTTTGGCGAGGGACTATCCGCCGTACCCCATCCCTTTGAGCCGGGAGAATGGCTGGGGAATCTGACGGAATTTGAAGCTCCGGCAGGTTACTGGTTCCGGATGGGAGAGGACGACACACTTGAGGTAACGGCTCTGCCGACCCCCACCGGGTTGACCCATCATCTCCATCTGGGAAATAATCTGATTTCTTTCACCGGTATTGACGGCACTCCATTAGCTGAGGCCCTGCCGGATGAAGTTGAACCGCTGATCAGCGTCATCATCGGTGAAGGAGTTTCAGCGGTACATCACCCGGTTTATCCTGAGATTTGGGTGGGCAATCTGCAAACCTTCGACCATACCATGGGGTATTGGTTCCGGCTGGATGCCGATGCGGATATGGTATATGTCACGGACGGTCTGTCGAGACTCCGACAGAACGATGCCGTTGAGATTGAGCAAGCCCCCTTTGGATTTGATTTTGAGCAATCCACACAACAGGCATTTTACTATTTCAGTGATGTCATTATCAACAGCGAACCCCTCACAGAAGATCAATGGATCATTGCTTACAACGGTGATTCAGTCGTTGGAGCGGGCCGCTGGTCAGGTGAATACACGGTGGTTCCCGTAATGGGATATGACGGCGGCCCAAATACCGAAGGTTACTGCGGTGCGGGCGACATTCCCTCCTTCAGGATTTTCGATGAACGTACCGGTGCATTAGTGAATGTCGTTCCGGAGGAGACACCCGTTTTTGAAAACAATGCTGTTTATATGCTGGCTGCAGTCTCTGCCGAAGAAGAAACTCCAGTTGGATTTTCCATGATACCGGCATATCCGAATCCTTTCAATCCTGTGACGACACTGGCTTATCAACTGCCAACGACTGAAAGAGTACAGATAGGGATCTATGATATGACGGGTCAGGAAATCAGCTCGTTAGTTGATGAGATTCAGACCGAAGGATACCACCAGGCTGTGTGGGATGGCAGCCGGTTTGCCAGCGGCATCTATTTTGCAAAGATCACCGTCGGTGAATCTATGATCACGCAGAAACTCCTGCTGGTGAAGTAGTACACCCGGACATGAATAATTAAAATCGAGGGCGGTGGTTTACATCGCCCTCTTTATTTTCAGGATCAGCTTTTAATGTACAATCAACATTGGAGATCCTGATTAACTCAGACCCGAACCGCCCGATGAAAACTTATTGCTCCGTTCAGCCTGTGTGCCTTTGGACTGCCGGGGAATATGTTAGAGACAGGTCCCGGGTGGACGGTCCGAAGAGTCGGCATGGGGCGGCCATTCTGATCCTTTTTACCAATCGTTAAATCAACACGTCGATTTTAGCACATCTTTTCACATAATGATACCCCATTTTAACAGTGAATTCTTTTAAGTTTGGTCTAATTATTGGAGCTCAAATTATGCGTTTTACCTTAGCAGTTTTATCATTTACACTCATTTTCAGCTTATCGGCAGCCCAGGAAATCCCCAGCTGCTCGCGCATGAAAGCCGCCAGGGATTTTCTGCAAAACCCCCGTCAGCTAAGCCGGAATCAGGCCGATTTTGATGTGAAATACTATGACCTTTTTCTGCAGCTTTTCCCGGACTCTGAAACGGTGGATGGTTCTGCCGGCGTACTCGTAGAATCCCTCATCGACGGTCTTCCTGACATTACGCTGGACCTCGCCTATGGGATGACAGTTGAGTCAGTAACGGACACTAATGGGAACGACCTGGTCTTCAGCCACAATTATGCCGATCAATTGATCATTACACTCCCCGCCGCCATCAACACCGGAGAAACTTTCGAAGCTGTCATCTATTACAACGGAGCGCCGGCTGCCACCGGTTTCGGCTCCTTTGGTTTTGATTCCTACTCCGGACAGGACATGATCTGGAGCCTAAGCGAACCCTATGGTGCCCGGGACTGGTGGCCCTGTAAAGATACTCCCGACGATAAGGCGGATTCTGTGGATATTTCCATTAAGGTCCCGAGTAATCTCATCGTGGCCTCAAACGGGTTACTGGTTGACACGATCACAGAAGACAGTTGGACTACCTACAACTGGCAGGAGCGGTATCCCATTGCCACTTATCTCGTCTCGGTTGCCATCTACCCCTACACCGTCTTTTATGACTGGTTTACTTATGGTGAAAGTGACTCCATGCGCCTGGATTACTACGTGTATCCCAATCATTATAATCTGGTTCAGTACAATTACGGACAAACGAAAAATATGCTCGCCGGCTTTTCCGATCGTTTTGGACTCTTTCCCTTTATTGATGAAAAATACGGCCATGCCGAATTCGTCTGGGGCGGCGGGATGGAACACCAGACAATCACCAGCCTCGGCGGATATTCGCAATTTCTCATCTCACATGAGCTGGCTCATTCCTGGTGGGGAGACATGGTTACCTGTGCAAATTTCCATCACATCTGGCTCAACGAGGGCTTCGCAACCTATGGACAGGCCATGTGGGAGGAGATCAAAGACGGAGATATCCAGTCTCTTCACAACGAAATGTGGGGTAAACGCTACCTGGGTGCCGGCACCATTTATGTCAGCGATACGACGGATGTCGGTACTATCTTCAACGGAAATTTATCCTATAACAAGGCATCGTGGGTGCTGCACATGCTCAGGCACATGGTGGGAGATTCCCTCTTCTTTGCAGGCCTGCAGGAATACCGCTCCCGTTTTGCCTTTTCAACCGTGGTCACGGAAGATTTCAGGGATACCATGGAGGATATCACCGGGAGGGACTTGCACCATTATTTTGAGCGCTGGATCTATGGTGAATATTACCCCATCTATCAGTCTGCCCCATCTTATTACAGTTCTACAAATGGTTCGAACCTTGTCCGGGTGGTAATCTCACAGGGACAGGAGAGTCCGCCCTTTTGGATGCCCATCGATATCCGGATCGTTTCTACAGCTGGTGTGGAATACAATTTTATCGCCGAAAACACTGAGGACGGACAGGAATTTTACTTCGTTGTGGATGGTACGCCTGATTACCTGCTCCTTGATCCTGACGACTGGATCCTGAAAGAAGCCCTCAACGGGTCGATGCAGTTTAACGGTGAGATTCTCGCCGGCGACCTGAATCAGGATGGCGTGCTGGATATCCTGGATGTCGTTTCCACAGTGGACACTATTCTGAATCCCGAGACTGCAGCGGCTCTCGAAAATTGGATTGGTGATGTCAACAGCGATGGAATTCTCGACATTCTGGACCTGGTGCTGATGGTTTCATGGATCATCGGTTGAGCAGTGACGAGGATGCGGTGAAGATTCAGGTTGTGCAGCCTGATTTATCCTGAAAAATATACCCCGGGAGATTTTAAATCAGGGGGTCGGTATAAATTTCAGAAAGAGTTTACGATGCCGGGGGCCGTCGAACTCTCCTAGAAAGATCCCCTGCCAGGTCCCAATGATGAGTCTGCTGTTTTCCACGATCAGTGTCGCAGATGCCCCAAAGACAGATGATTTGATATGTGCAGCGGAATTACCCTCCATGTGCTGATAGCCGTCTTCGAAGGGAATAAGCTTATTGGTTTCATAAATGATGTCTCGGACAACATCCGGATCGGCATTTTCATTAATAGTGATCCCGGCAGTTGTATGGGGGACATACAATGTCAGGATGCCGTCCCGCCAACCCTGTTCCGCAACAACTGACTGTACCTCGCTGGTGATGGGGACAAAAGCAACCCGCTTGGGGGTCCTGATTTCGAGTATCTGCATTACAGTTTTTTAAAATGAGCGGTGAAATGGCGCAGATACTGCGTCTGACGGGTTATCTTGAGTCCTTTGATCTTTTCCCGACGCCGATACACATTAATGATCGCCTCAATGACATAATCGATATGACTCTGTGTGTAAGTTCTTCTGGGGATTGCCAGGCGGACCAGGTCAAGTTCAGGCAGAGTAACATCCTTGCCGCTTTCGGGGTCATGTATGCCAAACATGACGGCACCTACTTCTACGGACCGGATACCAGCCTCCACATACAATTCACAGGCAAGAGACCAGCCCGGATACTGATGGGGCGGAATGTGAGGCAGGAACGACCTCGCGTCAATATAGATGGCGTGCCCCCCGGGCGGCTGCATTATGGGGACCCCGGCAGAGGCAATATTATCACCCAGGTACTGTGTTGACCGGATACGGTATCTCAGATAATCCTCTTCGATGGCTTCGTTAAGACCAATGGCAATGGCCTCCAGATCTCTGCCGGCCAATCCGCCATATGTCGGGAAACCCTCCGTGAGGATGAGCAAATCTTTTTCCTTATCTGCCAGTTGTTCATCATTGGAACACAGAAATCCGCCAATATTGGCAATGCCGTCCTTCTTAGCGCTCATTGTACAGCCATCGGTATAGCTGAAGAGCTCTTTCACAATGGATTTTACTGATTTACGGGCATAGCCCTCTTCCCGTAATTTGATAAAATAAGCATTCTCGGCAAAGCGGCACGCATCGACATAAAAGGGGATACCGTGGGCTCTCGCAATCTCTGAGATACCCCGGATATTGGCCATGGAAACCGGCTGCCCGCCACCTGAATTATTGGTGATAGTGACCATGATCAGAGGAATATTTTCTTTGCCTACGCTGTCAATGGTCTGCTGAAGTTTATCCAGGTCCATATTTCCTTTAAACGGGTGGAGTAACTCAGGGTCCATGGCTTCGGGAATCCGCAGGTCACGGGCTTCCGTCCCCTGAAATTCAATATTTGCCCGGGTAGTATCGAAATGGGTATTGCTGGGAACCACCTGACCTTTCTTGCACATAATGGAAAATAAAATACGTTCCGCCGCCCGGCCCTGGTGTGTAGGGATCACATATTTAAACCCCATGATATTCTGAATACTCTTCTCAAAGCGCTGAAAACTGATACTGCCGGCATAGGACTCATCGCCCCGCATTATTCCGGCCCATTGTTCACTGCTCATGGCGCCGGTCCCCGAATCTGTAAGCAAATCGATGATCACATCCCGGGCTGGCAGCAAAAAGGGATTATAATGGGCCGCCTGAAGATAGAATTCCCGGTTTTTACGGGTACTCATCTTGATGGGTTCAACAGATTTGATTCTGAAGGGTTCGATAATGTTCTGCATAATATCCTTGGTTATCCGGCAATTAAAGGTGAATTCAGGGGCGAAATTTACACATACTTACGTTTTTGAAAGTATGATTCAATTCAGGGAAATTGAAGCGACGGGAATCCTGCAGCGTGAGTCTGGAAAATTTAAACCCGGGTACTATGGCAGCAGATTGAAATAAAAATTCACTGCCGACGATGCGAGAAATGCCTCACACCGCCAAATTGAATTTACTATCCCGGACTCTCCTCTATAATGCTGTAAATTTACTTATTCGTTCCAAAGATCTTTAGCTGAAATGACGTTTTTGAGCATTAGACACGCTAAAGTCAGGAAATGACTGAAGAATGAGTTAATTAAAGAGGGCAGAATAAATTGAAATTTTCCGAGTTAAATCTTCCGGCTGATATTGCAGCGGCTGTTGAAAGTATGGGGTTTGATGAAATGACACCGGTACAGGCGGCGACCTACCCCATTATCTCGTCCGGCCGAGACTTATGGGCTTTGGCTGAGACGGGGTCAGGTAAGACGGTGGCCTGCGGCGTACCGCTGCTGCAGAAAGTCAATGTTCAGGAGGATGCCATCCAGGGGCTCGTCATCGTGCCCACCCGGGAACTGTGCATCCAGTATGTGACCGAACTCAGCAAACTGGCAGCAAACACGGATATTGTTACCTTCTCAGTATTCGGGGGAACCGATAAAGCCATGAACGTAAACCGCCTAAAAAGTGCGGTTCATATTCTGGTAGCCACCCCTGGCAGGCTAATGGATTTAATGTACAGCGGTGCAGTGGATTTTCCCGATGTAAAAGTGGCCATCCTGGATGAGGCAGACGAACTGCTCAAAGAAGGTTTTCTGGAAGATATCGAATTCATTCTCTCCTGCATCCATACAAAGCACCAGACACTGCTTTTCTCGGCCACGATGGGTCAGGACACTAAAAGACTGGCAAAGGATATTCTGAAGGACCCTGAAACAATAAATCTGATCCGTGAGAAACCCTCCCCGCAGAGCATCATCCACCAATTCCGGTATTTGAAGCCTATGGAAAGAATGGCGGTGCTGATTGATTATCTAAAAGCCGAGGAGATCAGCCAGGTCATCATCTTTTGTGACGCCCGCCATACTGTGGACAGATTATACCGTGACCTGAAAAAAACCTTTAAGAACGTCGAATATATTCATGGCGGTTTGACGCAATCTGTGAGATCTTCCATTTTCAGTCGTTTTAAGAGAGGAAAACTGCGCTATCTCATCGCTACGGATGTAGCGGGCAGAGGTCTGGATTTCAGTCACGTTTCCCACATCATCAATTGGGATTTCCCGGGTCAGGCGGAAAAATATACCCATCGGACCGGTCGCACGGGCCGCATGGGAAGAAAGGGAATCGCGCTCTCCTTCGTCGGGAAAAGAGACCTCCGGCGTGTACAGAACCTGTTGAGAAGAAATAATCTCAGCGCCCACTGGCTGGGGAAAAATCCCCTGGAATCTTCCTCTGAATCTGCACCCCCTCAGGTTGATAGCAGGAGGAGCAGACCCGGTCGGGGAAGACGGCAAAACCGCAGAGCCTCCCAACCCTGAATGACGAGCCGCGGCCAATTGTCAGCAGATGTTTCCGGCTAGATATGGTTGCGCACGAGTTCGAAGATATCCACGGCTTCTTTTTCGGAAGGTGCTTCAATATAGATCCGAATGATGGGTTCCGTATTGGATTTGCGGATATGCGCCCAGCGGTCTTTCCAGATCAGTTTGAGACCATCTACCATATTTTGTTCAATATCGGTAAAAACCTCACTGAGGTCGAGGATAACCTGATCAGGATCGAGATTACCCAGTTGGATTTTCTCTTTTTTCATAAAAAACCGGGGGAAATCGGCAACGATATCACTGAGGGGTTTGAGTGAAAGGGCCAGGCGCTGGAGAACAAGTACGGTGCCGACAAGAGCATCCCGGCCATAATGTGATTCGGGCAGAATGATGCCACCGTTACCTTCCCCTCCGAAGACACTGTCAGACGCCTTCATCAGGTTGACCACATTGATCTCACCAATAGCCGACCGCAAAACGGAGACACCGTGCCGGGCGGCAACCACATCCAGGGCCTGAGTCGTGGACAGATTTGTGACGATGGGCTTCTTTAGTCCGGTCTGATACAGAAACCCGTCAGCGGCAAAAGTAATTGAAAATTCTTCTCCGAGAGGTCTCCCCTGTTCGTCCAGCAGCGCCAGTCTGTCGCCGTCAGGGTCCAGTGCAAGACCGATATCGGCCCGATATTCTCTCACTGCCGCCCCCAGGACAGAAAGGTTGTCCGGCAGGGGTTCGGGAAGACGGGGAAAATAACCGTCCGGCGTGCAATGTACGGGAATGACCTCACACGCCAGTGCCTGCAGGAGCCCGGGGATGGCGAATGAGCCCGCTCCGTTCACCGCATCAACGGCAACACGGAATTTCCGGGATTTGATCCTCTCCGCGTCGATCGCCGAAAGCTGCAGGGTGTGCTCGATATGCTGGTGCAGACAGCCGGGATACGATTCGATCGCGCCTGTTGAATGCTCTATCTGAGATGAGTCTCCATCCACAAGTTCGAATAATTCCTGATTTCTCGCTGCATTTAAAAAACAGCCATCGGCATCTATAAACTTCATGCCATTGTATTCGATGGGATTATGACTGGCAGTGATGACAATCCCGCCGGCGTAACCATTTTTCTCCACCAGAAACTGTGCCGTGGGTGTTGGCACCATGCCGCAGTCAATGACCCTGCGGCCGGCTTTCACCAGCGACTGCATTACAGCCTCCATAATGGCCGGACCATGATAACGATTGTCACGGGCTACTACAATTGCCCCTGCAGGCTGTAAGGTTTGGAACGCGCCTGCGTAGATTCCTGCTGTTTCTGCGGTGAGTGTCTGCCCTACTATTCCCCTGATTCCTGATATTCCTCTAATCAATTTCATGCTGAAAATTACCTTGATTCCCCCACTCCCACAAATCAGGAAAAAGCATTTTTGCCGGTTCTTTTCCGATTTTATAAAAGACGTGCTGGGATTGAAATAAAATACCATAAAGGCGGCTTCGGGTCATCGTTTCCACCATATGTCAAAAATCATAAAATCAGGTTAGAGGAAGATGGAGGGGGATTAATTACGGAAAAGAGGAGTGCCCTGGCAAATAAACACTGTATTTCGATTCATGTCCCTTTTGTCACTTTGTTTGTTCGTGGAATAAACCATAAATTTGCCCACTATTTACTGAAGTAAATCATTGCAAATTGGAAACTCGGGAAAATTTAAGTTTATTAATAAAATCAAAACATGTGTGAGAGATGCACCCTTTGGATGGTGCATTTTTCGTATCTAAAGGACAAGAACCTAATTGAAGAAATCACTTGAGAAATTAATCGAATTGCAGGAGATTGATACCCGTCTTTACGAAATTGAAGAATTAAAAGGCGATTTACCTGAGAAAGTGAAAACCCTTTCAGCTCAGATTGAGAATCTGAAAACGGAAAATGAAGCAAGTATCACCCGCATCGATGAAATCACCAAAGAAGTCAGGGTCTCAGCCCAGGTCATCGAGGACGGGTCTGTAAAACTTGCAAAATACAAAGAACAACTGTATCTTGTGACCTCGAACAAGGAATATGATGCTCTGCTGAAAGAAATCGACCAGGTTAAAAGCGAGATCACCGAGGCCGAGAGCAGTAAAATGAAATTAGAGATTGAGAAAACCAGTCTGGAGGAAAGTGTCAAAGAGAATGAACTGAAAATAGAATCCGTCGGGACTGTCCTTGAAAAAAGCAAACACGATCTGCAGATTGCCCTGGCCGAGACTGAAACAGAGGAAGCGGAACTGCGGGAAAAACGCGAGAAATTCATCGTTCAAATTGATGCGAACCTGCTGAGTGAATATGATAAATTTAAAAAAGTCCGGGGGGGGTACGGCATTATCAGTATTTCCCGCGGGGCCTGCGGCAGCTGTTACTATTCTCTCCCGCCTCAAATGGTGATCGAGGTTAAACGGCGGGATAAACTGATCAAGTGTCCCAGTTGCGGCATCCATTTATTTTACGATGACACCGAATAGGCAATTTCTCAAAATCTCACTATTGGGATTAAAAACTCCACGAAATAACTGAGGTCAACCGGATGGTCGTCCCGGTGTCCCCGGGAAGGAAAGTCCGAACTCCGCAGGACAGGGTGCCTCTAAAACAGAGGGTTCCGGATGAACCGGAAACGGCAAGTGCAACAGAAAGTAAACCGCCCCGATCGTGGGCAAGGGTGAAATGGTGGTGTAAGAGACCACCGGTGCGGCCGGAAACGACCGCAGCCAGGTAAACCCCACCCGGAGCAAGATCAAGCAGCCAGGTGTGATCCGCACAGAAAGGCAGGTAGATCGCCAGAACCTCTTCGCGAGAAGCGGTCCAGATGAATGGCCATCGGTCCCGTTAAACCGGGATTACAGAATTCGGCTTACAGGTTGACCTCATTTATTTCGTAAAAAATTAGGGTACTTTGAAACAATTTATTCTTCCAAACCGCTTACATGATTGATCCCGTCTGGCGATTTAAATCCGTAAATGAAGAACTCGTCCGGGCAGTTTCTTCAGAATTCAACCTGCCTGAGATCTATGCTCGTGTCATGACTCTCCGGGGGATAACCAGCCGGGATATTTCCAGACAATTCTTTTTCCCAGCTGCCTCTCAGTTACACGATCCTTTCCTGATGTTAAATATGCAAAAATGCGTGGACCGCATCAACACTCAGCTCGTCAATAAAAAATCCCTGCTGGTCTTCGGAGATTATGATGTTGACGGCACAACCGGGACCTCATTGTTCTACCTCTTTATCAAATCCATCGGCGGCGATATCCAATACTACATCCCTAACCGGGAACTGGAGGGCTATGGATTGTCCCGTCAGGGAATTGATTACGCCAAAAGTATCGGCACCGACCTGCTGATTACTGTGGACTGCGGTATCAATGCAGTTGACAAAGTTGCCTATGCCAATTCGTTGGGGATTGATGTGATCATTACCGATCATCATACACCCGACAAAATCCTGCCGGAGGCTTTTGCCATTCTCAACCCAAAACAGAGGGGCTGTTCCTATCCCTTCAAGGGACTTTGCGGAGCCGGTGTCATTTTCAAGCTTGCCTTTGCCATTGCTGAAAGTGCAGGACATGATCCGGACCTGGTTTGGCAGCATGCCGATTTAGTAGCGCTGGGAATCGCCGCAGATCTGGTGCCCATCACTGACGAGAACCGTGTCATCGTTGATCACGGGATTGAGCTGATCCAGCAGCAGAAAAAAACCGGGATCAAGGCCCTGTTGCAGGCAGCCGGGCTCCTGCGTAAAGAGATCACTGTAGGGAGACTCGTCTTCTGGCTGGCCCCCAAGATCAACGCTGCCGGGCGGATCGGCGACGCCGGACGGGCAGTGAAGCTCCTTACGACTTCTGCAGAAATTTTCGCCAGGGATATGGCAAACGATCTGGAGCGGGAAAACCGCAAGCGGCAGGACATCACCGCAAGGATCGTGGAAGAAGCCATCCACATGGCTAACGCTTCGGTGGACATCAGCCGTGAAAATGCCATCGTTCTGGCTGCCCGGGGTTGGCACGCCGGCGTCATTGGAATTGTAGCCTCTCGTATTAAAGAACTGTATTATCGTCCTACCTTTATCATCTCGATCGACGAGGGTGGGCTGGGAAAAGGGTCCGGACGCAGCGTACCCGGATTTGATCTGTTCAAGGTGCTGAGGGACTGCCAGGAATATCTTGAGGGATTTGGCGGCCATCCCATGGCGGCGGGCCTGACGATCAGAGAAGATAGGCTGGATGAGTTCCGCACCCGGTTTCTCGAAGTTGCTTCTACAGCCATCCCGGCAACAGATTTGGTCCCTACGCTTTTTGTGGACGGAGAATTACCGGTTTCCGATATCAACGGCAGGTTCCTGAAATTTCTTAAAGAACTGGCGCCGTACGGACCGGGCAACATGCGACCCAAATTTTTATCCCGGAATTTGACCGTTCGCGGAAATCCCAGACTCTTAGGTCGTGAGAGCAATGTACTCAAGTTTAAGATCCAGCAGGATAAAACTATCTTCGATGCCATCGGTTTTGGTTTGACGGAAAAATATGAGCTGCTCCTCATGAATAAACCCATCGATGTGATTTACGAAATTGGAGAAAACGACTGGAATGGTCAAAAGACACTTCAGCTGGAATTGAAAGACATTAAATTAGGAGGAACTGCAGATGCCTAATCCTTATATCTCCGGGACCGGTTTTTATGTGCCCGCCAGAGAAGTGACGAATCAGGATTTGATGCAGTATATGGACACTTCAGATGAATGGATTCGGGAGAGAACGGGAATTGGAGCACGTTTTTTTGCAGATGGTATCGGAGAAGGGCCGTCGGATCTGGCCATTCCTGCGACGAAACAGGCTTTGGAAAATGCAGGCCTTACGGTTGCGGATATCGACTTCATCATTTTTGCCACTTCAACACCGGATTATTATGCTCCCGGTTCTGCCTGTCTGCTGCAGGACAAACTGGGGTTTGAACTCATCGGTGCTCTCGATATACGTGTACAGTGTTCGGGTTTTCTTTACGGGTTGTCCATAGCTGAACAATATATCAAAACCGGTCAGTTCCGGCATATCCTGTTGGTGGGGGCTGAAGTACAATCCTCGGCGATGAATCTCACTACAGAAGGCCGGGATACGGCCGTGATTTTCGGGGATGGTGCCGGTGCCGCCATCATCAGCGCGACCGATGAAGACCGTGGCATACTCTCAACCCATCTCCACGCTCAGGGCAAGTATGCTAAGGAACTCTGGTGTGAGGTCCCAGCAAGCGGACTGAATCCGCGCATCACGCCGGAGATGCTTAAAGAGAAACGACAGTATCTCTACATGAACGGCCGGGAGGTGTTCCGGCACGCGATTCAGAGATTCCCGGAAGTTATCAATGAAGCCCTTGATGCCAACGGAATGACCACGGACGATGTAACGATGGTCATTCCTCATCAGGCAAATTACCGAATCACTCAATTCGTGCAGAAACGCATGAAGCTGCCTCCGGAAAAAGTTTACTCCAATATTCATAAATATGGAAATACGACCGCGGCAACGATTCCCATTGCCTTACATGAAGTTGTGGAACAGAAACTGATCAAAAGGGGCGATGTGATCGTGATGGCGGCGTTCGGTTCAGGTTTCACCTGGGCCTCGGCACTGCTAAAATGGTAACCACAGTTAACCTGTCCGATCAGAGAGTATTTGTCAGGATCAAGAATTAAAGAGGATTATTAACAGGATATATCATGGAACGATTATATTTTACTGAAGAACATAAAATGCTGAGAGATATGGTCCGGGAATTCGCCCGCAATGAGCTGGCTCCGCTGGCCAAAGAAATTGACGAAAAAGCCTCCTTTCCCCACGATTCAGTTAAGAAAATGGGGGAATTGGGCCTGATGGGAATTCCCTGGTCTGAGGAGTACGGCGGAACCGGTATGGACACAATGGCCCTGGTCATTGCCATTGAAGAACTTGGAAAAGTCTGTCCCT
>JAADGM010000062.1 GCA_013152375.1 FCB group bacterium
TCTGAACCACCAACTCTTCTGATGTATTCGGCATAATCAACAATCTCCGGGGTGATCACATCCGAGCCGCTGTTGGCCGCAGTAACGTTGATGAAGCTGCAGTCCGTTGAACTGAAAATATTACGGTTTAAGCCCACCCATTCCAAACCAATATCCGCTATCCTGCCGTTACCCGGTTCAATTTCAGAACCGTCCGCACTGTAGAGTAACAGTCGTACTTCCGTGCTGTCCTTCTCTTTGACGATATTATAGGCCAGAGTGAGGTCCAGGGCATAGGGCCCCTGGGTTACATTCACAGCTTTGTAACCCGGGTCCATTAAAATATCCAACTGTACTCCTCTGACAATCTCTGAGTTTGACATACTCACTTCCATGACATAGGGGGGCCAGGGTGTATGATTTTTGATGGTTTTGGTAACTACCACCGTACCCGGCTCCAGATACTCCCCGCCCCGTTCGAGAATAATATTGATCAGTTCCTGCAGGTCTGGATTGTCAATCTGCTCATCCCCGTTCATATCTCCTGCAAATTCCTGATAGGCAGTTGGTCTGACTTTACCGATGATCACATCGGCTAGAATCACGCAGTCGGCCACATTCCGGTCTGCATCCCCATCCATATCCCCCAGTAAATATACGCATTGATCACTGTCTTCATACAGGGCCACAGGGTCATGGTTTAAAGCTGTTACATCTTTGCAGCCAAAACAATAGCTGCTGTCCATATCACAGACGCAGTTTTGTAAAAGGTAATCACTTCAACCGGAAATTTTCCCTGATTAAGTATAGTGGCCGAGTGCTAAATTATCCCGTGCAAATTTCGTCCATAATTAAATCCGGTTATTATGCAGCTTAAATTTATATCAGTTCAGATTATCCTTTTCATTTCAGTCGGCTTGCTGGCTGCCTCCGGGCTGTACTATATCGGAACTGGCCGGGCCGATTCGGTGGAAGAAGCCAAGAAACTGGCAGCCGCAGATCTTGCAGGCAGTATTCAATCTTTTGTCACCACCAGCTTTCAGCAGAGAACGACAGAAGAAAATATGAATATTTCGGCCGAATATGTGGAGTCCCAGATTCAGACTTTTTCTTCAATTGTATTAAAAAATATTCAGTACGATACAGAGGAGATCAAGGAAGGACTTTTCCATAGGAAAAAGAGTTATCTGGTAACCGCCAGGGTTTTGAAACGGGATGTGGCCCGTATTTTTGAAGAACGCAAATCAACCATCCGGACGATGCTGAAGGAAGCCATACGGGCTGAGAAGTCCGGCAATGTCTCCAAAGCGCTGAAAAATTATTTCAGAGCCTTTATCCTCACCTTTTCTTATCCGGATTCGATCCAGACCTCGCTGCCACCCTCATGGCAGTCCGGGAATGCAAGGGTTCTGATAACCGAAAAAATGAATGATATTTTCAAAGGTTTGTCAGCCACAGTCGTAAAAAGTTTTTCGGATGGAGATGATTTTATTGTATCACTGGCCGTCAGCCTGCGGGATACACCAGTATCTGAGCTTGAGTTTTCATATTACAACGGCTCGGAGGAAGACTGGTGTGACGTCACCGATGGGGTAGCCAACCTGACCCTATCCGGAAATTTCGGGGCCACTCACAAAATAATCAGACCTTTCGTTGAATATGAGTTCAAAGAGGAAATGGAACAGATCAAGGAGGTTCGGCAGGTGTATGATTTTTTGGATATCCCCACTTTCGACAACAGTTTTAGATTAGATGTCGATATCAGTCCCTTCCTCATCTGCGATTTCGAGGTTGAGCCGGAAGGCCGTCAGGTCTATTTCATTCCCAGAACGACACATGTTTCCGTGAATACGATAACCTGGGATTTTGGAGACGGGAGTACTTCAAAAATGAAAAATCCCGTTCATACCTATGAGCGGGACGGAAAATACAGGGTAAAGCTGCTGGTCAATGAAGATGAGGGGTTAAGTGCCGTCAAGACCCTCGTAATCGGAAAGGAGACCGATGGGAAAGCGTCCCTTTCGGATGTAAAGGAGCCCGAAAAAGCCGGAGAAGCGATGCCGCAGCATATTGAAGCAGCACCCCGAACGGATAAAATCGGAGGTTTTACCCTGAAGGCGCCCGGTGATCCACCTTCGCTTTCTGCTTTACTGAAGGCAGCTGATTTTGATGACTTTCTCGAACTGGCAAAAGCTCTGAGTCGGAGTAGCAAAATCATCTTTGGCGGGGCAAATGATTTCGAAAACAGGGAAAATTTACTCTGTTTTGTGTTCGATAAAGAGACGGGGGAGAAGCTGGCCGCTTACCGGTTCAGGGACGACCGTTACGAAAACCTCGAAAACGGGGAGGAGCTCACTTCCCTTAAAACGCGTTACAGCGGCATCAAGGTTGCTGCTATCTGGGTAGAGGAGCTCGAATAACTGACATTGCGGTATTTTCAAATGCAGGCGAAGAAATGGACTCTCCAATCTTCGGCGGTACAGCTGACTGCCCCATTCGGTTAAAATCCGCGTGGTGGTGCAGGAGAAACCCGGGCCCGTGGCTGGCCTCTGTGCTGATGATTATAAAATAATGAATAAACAGGAATGTAATATGACTAAACGGATTCTACAAATAGTGCTCATACTGACACTCATGCTGTCCCTGGCTGTAACCCAGGAAACCCTGAATGAATTTGAAGTGACCATTAAGCAGATGGACCAGGGTGTTACTTTTCCGAATATGACCAAGGTTTTGGTCAAATCATCCGTAAAAAACCTGACTTTTGACAGTAACCGGGGCATTTTAAAAGTCGAAAAAACGGGGGAGGGGGAATGGAAACTCACTCTCGATCCCGGGAGTCAGCGTTTCGAGATCAAAGCAGAAGGCTTCCTCTCCTACTCCGAGCGCCACAATTTTAAAGCCGGCAAAGCCTACGACTGCAGAGTTTCTAAAAAAATTCATGAACTGACCCAGCTGGATGCCAACTTATTTGAGGTTACCTTCAAGTTCAATACCGAAAACGTGTATTGTTCAAAAGATCGGTCCACACCGGTGATGAGTATCGGTGATCTGGCAATTTTCAAACTGCCTGAAGGTGAATACACATTTTCTTTCACAAAGGATCAATTCAAACCTGTCGCGCAATCCGTCAAGGTTGATCAGGATCTCACCATTCCAATCGAACTGGTCAAGGATACCTCCCAGCGTTTACCCTATGTACCGCCGGGCACGGTCAATATCGAGACGGAACCCACCGGTGCCGAGATCACTATTAACGGAATTAAATCCGGGATTTCCAATGCTACTATTACGAACCTCTCTGCCGGCGAGCACCAGCTGGAACTGCGGAAGGAGCTCTATTATCCCTATGCCGGGAAATTCGACTTGAAAGAGGGAGAAATGAAAACCCTTAGCAAGATCATTCTCACGCCCAGATACGGGTATCTGACGGTGAACAGTCGCCCGGCAGGTGCCAGGATCTACTTGGACGGGACGTATATCGGGGATTCCCCCATCCTGAAAAAAAAGGTAGAGAGCGGCGACCACAGCCTGGGAGCAAAAATGGAGCTGTACAGCGATTATCAGGAGGATATAACCCTGAAAGACGGCGAATCCATCGTCAGGGAATTTCAACTGGAATCCTCGGGTGGTACCCTTAACATCTCCGCCAGGGACGAGTCCGGGAATGAGATCAAGGATGCAGATGTCATCATCAATGGCGAATTTGCCGGACTGACCCCCTTTCTCAACAGGGCCTATCCTGCAGGTAAATATTCGATATCCGTTCAGAAAGAATATTATGACACCAGCACCGAATCCGTAATTCTCGAGGCAAAAAAGAGTATCAGCCGAACCGTGCTGTTAAAATCCAATATGTCCTTTTTGCACATTACGGCGCCAGGCGGGCGGATTTTCATCAACGGACGGGACTACGGCGCCGATGAGATTGACCAGGTCTTTCAGCCCGGAACCTATAAAATTAAAGTGAGTGCTGATAAGTATTATCCGGAGGAGAAAAATATTATCCTCACGGCCGGGCGCAGGGAGACCATCGAGTTTGCACTGACACCCATCGAAGGTTCCCTCTCCATTACGGTAGTCCCTTATGAGAAACAGAGCTCCGCCAAAGTCTATATCGACGGCGAGTATATCGGGACGGCCCCGCAGCGGGTAAACCGGCTCGTTGGTGATTACGAAATTCTTGTCAAAATCGAAGGTTCCGGTGCCCTTACCAGAACCAGCACCGTACTTGAACGTGAGAATACAGAAGTCAAATTTGATTTTACGGAGGCAAACCGGGAGGCCTGGGTGGCCGGCTTGACGGAGCCCATCGGGAAAAGTTCTGATAAAAATTACCAGAATGAAACCGTGAATCAAAAGCCCGACAGCGGCAAGAAATATAAACGCTCCAAAACGAAATATTGGCATCCGGCTAAAAAATCGATGTCGGGGAAACGGGGACTGCAGTTCATTGTCGGCATAAATTCAGGAACTATCATTTACAACGATAAAACCTTCACGGACCTCATAAAAGTGTCAGGTATTGTCGGGGTTTATGTGGGAGTTGAGCACCGCATGGGACCCCTCATGACCGGAGCTGCAATCGTTCAGAGAGGCGCAGCCGTCAGCGTGGATATTCTTGGGTTCGAAGGTACTGACCGCTACAACTACCTGAGTGCTTTCGTGACACTGCCCATCAAAATCGGCAACCAGCTCTATCTCTATGGAGGAGGCTCGTTTTCAACAATGGTGAGTGGTACAACCGAGGATTCTTCAGGGAGCTACAAACTGGATACGAAGGCCTTTGACAACGATTTCGGAGTCATACTCGGAATGGATTATATGATCAATGCCCGCATCGGGCTGCGTGGTGAGGTTTATGTCGGACTGGTGGATGTGATGCTGGATACGGCTTCGGATCTTAATTTTAAAAACCGGGGGTTTACTGTTTCGCTGCTGGCCGGGCTGCCCAGACGATAAATTTTACGGATAGCGGTGAACTGGACTCTACGGGAAGGTTCCGCCTGCGGCGTGGTAATTCGTTAAATTTTCAATTATTTCGTAATGTTCTTGAAAATCACATAAATTTGCACCATAGTACTTTGGAAGATTCTAACGACAGAAATGAAATTAAATTATAAACTGAACATCACATTTTTGCTTCTGCTGCTTTCTTCTCTGGCAGGGCAGATCAAACCGACGGTCGTTATCCGCAGCGGCGCGGCGCCTGAATTCTGCGATCAGGTTTCCGCTGTCCTTTCAGAAGTTCTGCTGGTTTCAAACCGCTATCATAAAAATATGGGCGAGTTATCTGAAGCAAAATCTTATTTTACCACCGAGGGATTTGCCGTTTTTACCGACCTGGTGAAAAATACGCGCCCCTATACTGCGAAAAAAAAATATAAAGTAACCATCTCTAGGCTTGTGGGTCGGGATATCTATGAAGTCAGGGGGCTCAAAGTCAAGGTTGATACGGGGGAGAATGATGTGAGTCCGGTTCAATATCTCGTTTTTGCACTCGATGAAAAAGCTGAAATCGCAGACGTGCGTTATTCTTTGCCGAAAAATAATTATCGTGAGATTATCGATTCGGGGGAGGATGTGGTCGATCAGGAAAGACGCCAGAAAATCCTCGAATTTCTGGAAACATTCGGCACAGCCTACAGTCGTAAAGATGCAGATTATCTTGAGAACATTTTTAGTGACGATGCCCTGATCATCA
Source organism: FCB group bacterium (assembly GCA_013152375.1). Classification (GTDB taxonomy): domain Bacteria; phylum Fidelibacterota; class Marinisomatia; order SCGC-AAA003-L08; family JACNLC01; genus JAADGM01. The sequence continues at coordinate 5,684 of JAADGM010000062.1, forward strand.
CCGGATATGTGACTTACCGGAAGCCCGAATTTAATGACCTCATGAGTCAGGAAAAGAATACTGAGACCGAAAAGGTAGTTGAATATCGGCAGCTTACAAAGGAGCAGTATATTAAAAAATTACGTAATTATGTCTTTCCTTCAAACTCGTACATCGATATTGACTTTTCCGATATAAGCCTTACCCATCACCGCACCATGGAGAACGTTTATGGGATTAAGCTGAAACAGCATTGGAAAACCGCCCGTTACGAAGACACCGGCTATCTGTTCCTGACGGTTTATTTTCTGGCGAATAACGACCCTCTGGTTTTGGTCCGGGTTTGGCAGGACCAGGATTTTATGGGGGATTATGATGTGTCCATCTATGATTTCGATATTATCGAATGAGAGATCAGGTTGATTCTGACCCAAATTCAGGACTATTTATAATGACTAACTGTAGAAAAAGGAGAAATAAATGAAAAAGATCACCTTATTGATGTCTGTTGCTGCAATTGGATTGCTTACGCTCGTCGGTTGTGGCGGCCATACGCCCGCTGTGGCTGATGATCTCACCGAGATTGCCGATCCATTTCAGGAATTGCAGGATATGGCCAACGGTTTCATCAAGGATGGAAACATTGCCGTGGTAGGCGTGGGGACATCAACCAGGCAGGATATAGCCAGAGATAAAGCCCGGGCTTCGGCACAGGCAAAGCTGGCCGAAAGTTTTGAAACCAAAGTGGAAGTCCTCAAGAAAAAATTCACGGAAGAGCTGGGTTCCGATATGACCAATGAACTGAATGAAACTTTCACGAATGTGATCAAAACGACGAGTAAAACGGTTCTTTACGGCGCTATTGAAAACAAAGCCAAATATTTCAAGGATAACAAAACAGGTATGATCAGCGCAGGGGTCGTCCTGTATGTGAGCCCGGATGTGATGAATCAATCTCTGCTGGACCAGATGAAAAACAAACCCAAACTCTACGAACGGTTCCGCGCTTCTGAAGCCTACAAAGAACTGGAAAAAGAGATGGAAAACTACGACCAGTAATCCGGTCATCTGAACTTAACTCCTGGAAAGTCTGTCCCGTTAAGTGACGGGCTTTCCAGGGCACCTCATAGCTGATGAAACAGCGGCTTTATTTCTTCGCAATTGTACTCACGCAGCTGACTGCCGTTTTCGCCCTTAACCGTTATCCCGACTGGTTTCTGCACCCCCTGACCTATCCCGGTATCGTTGCCGGTTTCAGCTATGACGGTGAAGCCCCTGTGACCGATGCCGAGAGAATGTACTGTGTCTATCAGGAATGCATCGTGAAAGGTTCTCTGCAGCAGTTCCGGGAATACGAGCAGCGCGACAGTGATTATTACTACAATTTCGATGCGGACTCCTTAAGGGCCATTCACGGGAAACTCTACGAATTGGATTCGTTTTACAGCAGTATTTTGCAGGGCGACATGATCTCTGCTTTTGGACTGGATTCCACCGGACTTCAAAACAGTTTTGTAGTGGAGATAGACTCTCTGCAGCGGCCCGATTGGATTGATGAGACTTTTTACTCGGCAGCAGGGTATTATTACGGGGTTGGAATGTACACTTCGCGGTCCAATGTAAACGATGCCTGGAAGACGGCTGAGGAAAAGGCTTTCTTCTCCATCATGAGCGGATTGGCTCTGGACATCCGATCAGTCCTGATCACGGACACTGCCCGGGATTCGGACTACGACCGGGTCAGTTCCATCAGACTGAAGTACAAATTAAAAGGGCTGGAAATAGTTGAACGATATCCTGATACGACAAATGACATATTTTATGTACTTGTCCGCATCGAAAAACAAAATGTCTTCTCACCCTTATTAAAACAATCATCTGGGAGATAATATGGTTAAAATGATCATTTCCATCCTTCTGGCGGCGGCAGCAATAAATGCCCAAAGTTTTTCCATTACCATCAGCCGTGATGACCTTGCCGGTGATGCGGAAGGGCTGGTGCAATACACGCGGTTTGGGTCCACCGAGAATATTCGCGGGAATATCAGCAGGGGCTCGAGCGATGGGAATATTACGGTGAGCCGGGACCGGCACACGGCTGATCAGATCTTCAGGGTCAAGGATGCGGCCGGGACATCTGTGAGTATCTGGCTTGTCAATTCTGTCATCGATGAGACCTTTGCGGATGAGGAGGATATGACCATGCTGGCAGCATCCGGGGCCTCCGCTGTGATTAAAAACGAGACCACGGGTGAAGTATACCTGGTGACCGTTCCCGCCGCCGCTGAGGGTCTTGCCTTCAGGGCCGGTACTATCATTGGCGGGAAATTCTCAGCCGATCCGAGAATGTTTACACAGCTTCGTATGTATGAGATCACGGTTGTCGACGCCCTTACGGGAGAACCTCTGCCGGATGTGGAGGTTGAATTTTCATCGGGGCGGGCCGGCGATGAATTTGACCTGGGACTTACGGACCTGACAGGTATGTACAGCCGGCAGTTAGATTACGGCGAATATGAAGTGAGGCTGTCAAAACCCGGTTATATCGCATCTCATCAGAATTTCACCGTGGATCTTACCGATTTACCGGTAACCCTCACAACTGCCATGTCGCCCATGACGCGGGAATATCGGATTGTGCTCACCTGGGGCAGGCAGCCGGCCGATCTGGATGCTCATCTCGCGGGACCGGACCCTGCAGGGAGTCGTTTTCATATCTGGTGGGATCACAAGGTGCCGGTGGGGGGGCGCAATTTCCTTGATCGGGATGATACGTCATCCTATGGTCCGGAGACCATAACGATCTACCGCCCGGCAAAGGGTGAATACCGCTATGCCGTGCATGATTATACCCACAGGGGGCGGTCCGGAACCCGGGCACTTTCTTACAGCGGTGCCCGCGTGGATATCTACGGCGGGGGAGAGCTGATCCGGAGTTTTGACGTAGAGCCGGGTATTGCCGGTAACACCTGGGAAGTCTTCAAACTTACCACGGGTAATGAGATTGTTCCGCTGAACACGTTTCGGGACGAGTCCGACAGCCGCGCAGTGATCCGTTGAAATTGAACGGATCGTGGAACTCCCATCAGGGCTGGTTCGTGCAGGCAGCCGATTTCCCAGTACTTTCCTTAAATACCGGCAGTAACAAATGAGAAATTGATGGAGGAGACGGTCTGATGAAATATACATTGATCCTGACCCTGGTGAGTATGGTTTTTCTGGCAGGACAGCAGGATTTCGATGAATGGATGAAAAAGGAACAGCAGAAATATCAACGGTACGTCGATACATTTGATGCTGAGTTTGCCGATTTTCTCAACAGGGACTGGAAAGAATTCCAGTCCTTTAACGGTCTGACGCGGGATGAGACTCCAAAACCCGTTGCTGCACCGGTGGCGAAAATAGCACCGCCGCCGCCCCCGGGACCGCCCGTTGAACTCCCTGCACCACCCCCGGCAGTACCGGATACTCTGCCGGAGATCGTGGAGCCTGAGCGACCTGCAGAAGAAAAATATCCGGTCGATGTGGACTTTTTCGGGGTACCGCTGGTGCTCGACAGCGGGATGGTTTTCGACATCTCCCTGAAAACACCTATCGATAACCACGTTCTGAGCGATTTCTGGCTGGAACTGGCAAAGCGTGATTTCAAGCCTCTGCTCGCACAACTGGAATCTTTACGCGGCCGTCTGTCTCTCAATGATTGGGCCTTCGGCCGGTTGGTCAAAACCACCGCCGAGAGGATGACCGGCAGCGTCTCTGCAAAGTCCGATCTGCTCACCTGGTACCTGCTTGTGAAGGCGGGATATGACGTGAAAGTCGGTTACCTTGCCGACCGGGTTGTTCTGCTGACCCCGACGACACGAATGATATATGAAACACCCTATTTTGAAATTGACGGCCGGCGTTACTTTACAGATATCTTCAATAAAAAAACTGATAAACCGCTTAAATTGAAAACCTACAGCGGGAATTATCCTGAAGCCGACCGCCCCATCGCCGTTGGTTTACCGACCCTGCCGGTCCTGGGCGGGCGGTATGTGGAGAGGGAATATCCCTTCAGCTATCAGGCCGTAGAGTACAGGCCCGTGCTGGAATACGATGCCGGTTTGCTGGATTTCTTCAATGCATATCCCCAGACCGAACTGGAAGTTTATTTTGCTGCATCCCCGTCACCGGTTGTCCGTAAATCATTTTATGAATCTTTCACGCCCCTGGTGGACGGCAAATCACAGGGTGAGGCTCTGGATCTGATCCTGCGGTTCGTCCAGACTGCTTTTTCCTATGAAACCGATGGAGACCAGTTCGGTTATGAAAAGCCTCTGTTTCCCGATGAGACCCTCTACTACCCTTTCTGCGACTGTGAAGATCGTGCGGTGCTGTTTGCCCTAATGACCGGTGAATTACTGGGACTGGAGACAGTTGGTTTACGGTATCCCGGACACGTAGCCGTTGGCGTCAGATGGGGAACCGCCTACGAGGGAGACCACCTGAAAGTAGCCGGACAGGATTTCCTCATTTGTGACCCCACCTATATCAATGCCGGTATCGGCATGTCGATGCCGCAATTCAAAGGAGTAACCCCGGAGATCATCCGCTTCTGACCCTTCTCGCCCATGAAAACTCACAGCCGACAATGCCTAACAGTTGCTGCGGCAGGCTTCACAATCTACGTCATTTTGTCTAAAGAAGTATAGCTCCTGAGCGCTAATATTACCGCCCTGATTAATCCGAAAATTAACAGAGATAAACAGATGAAACTTTGCCTGACCGGATTACCGCAAAGCGGTAAATCCACTATTTTTTCAGCCCTGACGCAGACCGAACCCGAAACGGGATTCAGTGGGGGTAAACAAGAACCTAAACTTGCCGTTGTCGAAGTACTGGATGAGCGCATCACAAAACTATCGCAAATGTATGATCCGAAAAAGACGATTTACGCCAAGATTGAGCTGGCGGATTTCCCTGCCCCTGCAGATCGCAGTGAAAATTCAAACGCCTTTCCCACAGAGTTGCTCCAGGAACTCAAGATCATGGACGCCCTTGGGGTTGTAATCCGAAACTTCGATGATACTTTTCTGGGGTCTCCGAAACCAATTGAAGACCTGGATACATTTTCAGGTGAGATGATCGTTGCCGATTTGATCGTCACGGAGAATCGGCTTGAAAAAATTGCCCACAGTTTTGCCAGAGGCCAGAAAACGCCTGAATTACAGCGTGAACATAACCTGCTGCAAAAAATAAAAGTTCAACTTGAGAGCGACCGGAAAGTTGATGCACTGGATCTGACAGCGGAGGAAAGAAAACAGCTTAGGGGTTTCCAGTTCCTGACCAACAAACCCTGGCTGATCATACTTAATTCCGGGGAAGAGCAGTTTCACAAGAATGATGAACTGCTTGAAAAGATACGAGAGTACTATCCGGCTATTGAATTTGCGGGGAAATTCGAAATGGAACTATCCCAAATGGAAGCTGATGATGCCAAATTATTCATGGACGATCTGGGAATTACGGAATCCGCCGCAGTACGCCTTACAGACTCGGCTTATAAAATTCTGGGCTATATCAGCTTTTTCACCGTGGGACCCGACGAAGTCCGTGCCTGGACCATCCGGAAGGGGACCAAAGCAGTTGGAGCCGCTGCAGCCATTCACAATGACCTTGCCCGGGGATTCATCCGTGCTGAGTGTTTTCATTATGATGATCTTCTGGAGTGTGGCAGTGAAAAAGGTTTGCGCCAGAAAGGAAAGTTCAGACTCGAGGGCAAAGAGTATGTAGTCCGGGACGGGGATATTCTGAATATTCGATTTAATGTATAGAGTTTTCGGTACATAAAAAAGGCTGACCCGAAAGCCAGCCTCTTTTATAGTTCGCAAGAGGTATTTTCAGAAAGCTCCATGTAAATACACGGTGGGAATTTGTCCCGAGATCGCAAGCTTCCTTCAACCGATTGCTCGATAAGGCCTGCTTTTGAAATCAGCAAATCAAAAACCCAATTTTAAAGTTTGAAAGTTCTGAAAATTGAGTCCTCTTGCGAAAATCTATTTCAAAAATCCTGACTCAATTTAACTGCAATGGCTAACCCCGGTCAAGGGAATCCGGAGGATGCAGTGAATTAATTCGGTATAGTTTTCAGCACGAGAGATCAGTCCTGCGAGGTAAAATAGATTGAGTCCCAGCCAAGCCCATTTTTCCAACCTGGCAGGGGTCTGCAGCTTTGGATCATAAAGACCGTGGATACTTTCAGCTGGAAGTATAAAGTTCTGTTTCCCCTTCGCTTTTGGCAATGGCCACCGCTCCGACAGAATCACTGAAAACGTTCACCATGGTGCGGTACATATCCAGCGGGCGGTCCACAGCCAGCATCGTCCCCACCAGAAATCCAACCTGAGGGTGGCTGCCCAGACCTACCGCATCCAGCACGATGAAGATCATCACCAGACCGGCCGAGGGAATACCTGCGGCACCCACGGAGGCCAGGAAGGCCGTAATGACCACGACGAACTGCTGCGCAAAACTCAGGTCGAAGCCCAAAGCCTGGGCGATAAACAACACTCCTGCGCATTCATACAGCGCTGTTCCATCCATGTTAATAGTAGCTCCCAGAGGAAGTACGAAGCTGCTCACCTTATTGGAAACGCCAATTTTATTCTCCACACAGTCCAGCGTTACGGGTAAGGTCGCGCCGGAAGAACTGGTGGAAAAGGCCATGGCCATGGCAGAGGCCATACCCCTGAAATGTTTCAGTGGATTTATACGCGTGAAGAGAAAAAATAACGTCGGCAGCACGATGATCAGATGCAGTGTCAGCCCTATGGCGATGGTGAGCATGTAGAGCCCCACCGCCCTGAACAGATCAAAACCGGCGGTAGCGACGGCTTTCGTAATCAGGCCGAAGACACCTATGGGGGCCAGCATGATGATCCCCGCTGTGATCTTCATCATGGCCTGAAACAGGGCATCGAAGAGCTTCAGCAGAAATTCCCGGGGCTTACCCGTCATGCAGGTAATGCCGTAGCCGAAAATGATGGCAAAAAAGATCAGGGCCAGCATATCCCCGTCTGCCGCTGCCTTAACAGGATTTGTAGGAACCATTCGGATGAGGATATCCCCGAGGGAATCAGGGGTTTTCAGTTGGGTGACATCAAAATTTGCAGTCTCTCCGGAGATTTGCACTCCAACTCCCGGGCGGATCAGGTTCGTGAGGGTCAGCCCGATGAGAATGGCAATGATGGAGGTCAGAAAGTAATAGGCCAGGGTTTTACTGCCCAGACGTCCGAGACTGCGGCCGTCCCCGAGCCCTGCTACACCCACCGTGATGGAGGTGAAAATGAGCGGCACGATCACCATTTTAAGAAGCCGCATGAAAATATCGCCCAGAGGGGCGGCAATGAGGGACTTTTCCCCAAAGAGGAGCGCAAACCCAACGCCAAGTCCCATCGCAATAAAGATCTGCCAGTGTAATTTTAACTTTTTCATAAAGCTATTTTAAGGCACTCTGGCAAAACGGTGAAAGCTCTTTTTGCCGCAGGAGATATTAATTTCCTGCGACCCTGTTAAAGAACCACTTCTATTTTCAGTGTGAGCGGAATAATTGTTCTACCTTACCCGGCCACTGATGATGTTATAATTTCAGCAGTCAGGTATTTTCTGGCGTTCCGTCAAGCAACTCCATTAATGTTCAGGTACCGTCGCTTTCTTCTTTTCAAGTCCGGGGAACCGTTTATGTGCATAGGTCTGGTGACAGCTCACACAGCCCTCCAGCAATTTACCGGAATAAATAACCGCCAGTTCAGGATCATGATTCTGTGCCGCCGTCTCCAGTTTTTGTGCCTGCTCGTGGAATTGTTTATCCATCTCAATAAATCTGTCAGGCAATATCCGGTGGAGGGCTTCCATATCTTCACGGGATAGTTCCTGTTTCAAAATGAAACTGGAGTAAATGGCATGACTGCTCTCCACCACTTTTTCCCAGTTTCCCTGCGCCAAGGCCGAAACCAGATCCTGGTAATTTACCGTAATGGACTGCATCTCTTTAACCAAAGCGTTTCGGGTGGAAGGCGTCCACTCTATAGCATGCGATTTGGCCGTATGGTTTATATGCATAGAATGTTCATCTTGATCATCAGAACGTTGGTTTGGTAAAACTACCGAGATAATGATGATAGCAGTAATAATTATGCTAACGATTGTTTTTTTACTCATTTTACTTTCCTTATGTATTCGATCTATTGGTTCAATTCAATTGTATG
>JAADGM010000040.1 GCA_013152375.1 FCB group bacterium
AGCATGCCCCAGATTGACGATGAAATTCGCATGCTGCTCTGAGATCATTGCATCACCGGACCGCACTCCCTTTAAGCCGACCCGGTCGATCAGATACCCTGCCGCAAATGAGGGCGGATTTTTAAAAATGCTGCCTGCAGAGCGGTACCGTAAAGGCTGATATTTCTTCCTTTTGAGAGAAGCTCTCTCTTTCTGGTTTTTAATTTTTGATACATCTCCTGCAGGAAATTTAAAATCCGCCGAGATAATGAGTTCATCACCTTGAAAGGATGATTCCCTGTATGCAAACTCCAGATCCCGTTTTTCATAGACTTTCTCTTCCCCTGAAGGTAACAGAACCCTGACCTGTTTTAGATATTCCGATATCTCATTGCCGAATGCCCCTGCATTCATCACCAGAGCGCCGCCCACTGTTCCCGGAACTCCAATCAGAGTTTCCACCCCGGATAATCCCGCTCCGACGATTTTTTTTACAAACCTTCCGGTCATCACACCTGCTTCACAATAAACGCTGCCGTTAGCACCGACAACCAGACTCTTGAAGGTTTTGGCAAGAGAGATGACAATGCCCTCAAATCCCTCATCACTGACAAGCAAATTCGAGCCAGAACCCACATAATAAACCGGTAGATTCTCCGACCTGGCAAATTTCAGCAGGCTGATCAATTCGGACCGCGATTCGGGATAGAGAAAACCGGCAGCAGGACCGCCGATACCGAAAGTCGTATGAGCCTTCATGGGCTCCTCAAATCGTATTCTGCCAGTTGTCATTTTATAAAGTTCATTTTTTATTTCCGGTCTCATGAACCGATACTTTGATAGATTTTTTCAATCTGACGCCAGATATTTCCCGCTCCCATGACGATGATCATATCATCGGGCCTGACAATCTCACCGATTAATTCGGGGAGTGCAGTCTGATCAGGGACATAATACACATTTTTATGTCCGAATTCCCTGGCGTTATCAGCAATTAACCTGCCCTCTATCCCGGGGATCGGCTCCTCTCTGGCCGGGTAAATATCGGTGACGACCAATACGTCACTGTTGAGGAACTCCCGGGCAAAATCCAAATGGAAATCTCTCGTCCGGCTGTATAGGTGCGGTTGAAAAACTGCGATAATGCGTTTCTTCCAACCCGCTCTGGCGGCCTGCAGCGTCGCCTTGACTTCTGACGGGTGATGAGCATAATCATCAACAATCAGGGTGCCGTCCTTCAACTCATGACGGATTTCAAATCTCCGTTTAACACCGGAATATTTTTTCAGACCAGCCTGTATATCACTTTCCGGGACATCCAGCTCAAGCGCAATACAAATGGCGGCCAGGGCATTGTTCACATTGTGCAGCCCTGGTATATTTAAAGTAATTTGCCCCAGGTTTTCTCCGTGGCGGAGCAGCGTAAATTGGGTGGAATTCTCTGAATATGCCAGGTCCTGGGCCTGAATGTCTGCCTGACTTGTAAATCCGTAAGTGATCACGGGTCGTTTAATCCCGGGTAGCAGAGCAAGAACATTCGGGTGGTCAATCGACAGCGCTACCCTGCCGTAAAAGGGAACCGCATTGGCAAACTGAGTGAAGGCCGCCTGCAGATCACCGATATTTTCATAGCAGTCAAGATGCTCCAGGTCCAGATTTGTAATGGCACACATTGTGGGCCGGAGGGAGAGAAAGGTTCGATCAAATTCGTCTGCCTCGACTACGATAATATTGCCGGCTCCGGAGATTGTATTGGATTGGAGTTCCTGCACGATACCGCCAATTACAAGGGTGGGTTGTAAGCCTGCCTCTGTGAGGATAGTCCCCAGCATTGAAGCAGTACTCGTCTTTCCATGCGTTCCTGCAATACCGACACTGGTTGATTTCACCTTCATCAGTTCACCCAGCATCTCAGCTCTGCGAATGACCGGAATATTCCGCCGACGAGCTTCCTGCAGCTCAGGGTTATCCAGTCTTACAGCAGAGGAATAGACCAGTACATCACAATCGGGCAGCTTTTCAGGGTCATGCCCAATTGTTACGGTGATCCCGAGGGTTTCCAGCCGGTTGGTCTGTTCGGATCGATTTTTATCTGATCCCGAGATCCTGAAATCCAGATGATGCAGCAATTCCGCCATACCGCTCATACCGATACCACCGATCCCAACAAAATGAATATGGTTGGTTTTCCCAAACATCAGGCGACCAGAGAGACCACCTCTTTTGCAATTTGTTCTGCAGCTGCAGGTCTGGCCATTTGCCCGGCGTGATAACTCAACTCTTCAAGCTCATCAGGATCCTCCAGCAAATCAAACAGAACCTGCTCAAGTTCGCCTGCATTCAGACGGGATTGATCTACCAGTCTTGCCGCCCTGCGGTTAACCATGGTTCTGGCATTAACCGTCTGGTGATCTCCTGCAGCCTGCGGAAAAGGGATCAGAATGGCCGGTTTAGCACAGATCATAATTTCAGCAAGGGCAATTGCTCCTGCCCGGGAGATGACCACATCGGCTGCAGAATACGCCAGCCCCATATCCGAAATAAATTTGTGCAGCTGGACATTCTTGCCGGTCACGACGGTGCTGAGCTGGTCATAATCCCGCATCCCGCACTGCCAGATCAGCTGGATATTCTTTGACTCATAACTTTCAAGATTCTGTAAAATGTGAGCATTTATCGGTGCAGATCCCTGGCTGCCGCCTGTTATCAACACCGTCCTTAATTCAGGATGCAGCCCCATGTGTTCTCTTGCCTGTGTTTTATTAATCACTTTAATTCCCTTTCTTACAGGATTTCCTGTGTGGATCCAATTTTTTTTTTTAAGTAATTAGCAGCTTCGCTGAATCCCAGACATATCCGGTCTACCTTATCGGCTAATTTCCTGACGGTCATACCCGGATATGAGTTTTGCTCCTGGATGAGCGTTTTCTTTCCCAGCCTGATGGCAGCCAGCAGGGGTAATCCCGAAGAATATCCGCCGGTTCCAACCACTACCTGGGGATCAAATTCCCTGATAACTTCCCGGGCACGCAGATAAGCCGTTAAGAACCGATAGGGAAATGCGAGGTTCATCAAAATTGATTTCAGACTCATACCTCGCTGCAGTCCCCTTATGTTCAGCAGCACCGGTTCGATGCCCATCTTCGGAAGCTGCACGGCTTCAAGGCCGTATTCCGAACCCATGTACAGCACTTCCGCGCCGCTTTCAGCAAGCAACTCACCAAGGGCCAGTGCCGGGAACAGATGCCCCCCCGTACCACCTCCCGAAATGATGATCTTCATTTTATCTGCCATAATATTTCCTGTGATGAAACTTCTTTCCAACATTCCCGGAGCGTGAGATACTTAGCAGAATTCCCATGCTTCCCAGGGTGCAGATGATACTGGAACCTCCATAACTGATAAAGGGCATGGGAAGGCCCGTCACAGGCAGGTAACCGGTTACATAGGCAACGTTAATGAGAAAGTAAACCGTGACATTCAAGACTATGCCAATAGCCAGAAAAACTCCAAAGCCGTCCGGTGCATTCCTCGCCACCTGTAATCCACGGATGAAGAACCAGAAGAAAATGATCAGGATAAGGGCGGTGAACAGAAACCCAAGCTCTTCACCGATGACAGAAAATATAAAATCTGTATGTGCCTGTGGCAGAAATCCATGTTTCATGATACTGTCACCGAGCCCCGTCCCCAGCAGACCCCCATTGCCCAGGGCAATGGTTGAATTTGTGGCCTGCCAGTTGGCTCCCTGTACGTCCGTTCCGGGCGTTATCCAGGAGATGAGTCTCCTTAACTGATAATCATTGTGAGCAATGGAAAACAGGATGATCGGTGCTGCGGCTGCAGCAATCGAAAGCAAATGAACAACTCGGACTCCGCCAATGAAAAGCAAAACAGCGAAGATGAGGGCCATCACCATTGCAGTACTCAGATCGGGCTGAAAGGCCACCAGTAAAATGATGATTCCAGGAAGAAGCAGCAGCGGCAGAACTCCTTTCCGGAATTTCCTGATATCTTCTTTAAATTTCTCCAGGTAATAAGCCGTGTAAATGACAAGGGCAATGCGCACGAAATCGGAGATTGTGATCATTTTGCTGTGTTCGGTATAGATCAGCCACCTCGCAGGCACTCGTGCCGGACTGAAAACGTACCCCATGATCAGGGCCGCCACAGAAAGAAGAATTAAAGCAAAAGCGGAGTATCTCAGATGCCGATAGTTGATGGAAGACATGATGGTCAGTGCTGCTATTCCGATAACCAGAGCCTTAAGATGCCGAACGAGAAAGAAAGTGCTGCCGTGATAATTTTCGATGGCGTGTGGAGAACTTGCACTGTACATGATGATCGTCCCGAATGCTGCCAGACTCAGGATGATAATGATGAGCTGATTGTCGTAATATTGTCTTCTGTTAGGATACATAAGACATCCTCTTTAAATCGTCAACCAACGATTTGAACTTCAGTCCCCGTTTTTCAAAATTTTCGAATTGATCATAACTGGCACAGGCCGGTGCCAGCAGAACCACACCTTCTCTGGGGACCAGCTCCGTTGATTTTCTGAAACAATCTTCAAATTTTTTCACATAAATTACCGGAAAATGATCCTTCAGCTGATCAGCGATTTCCTGACCTGCGGCTCCATAGGTTACGATCGCCGATACCCTGTCCTGCATGGGAGCGATAAGCACCCTAAAGTCACTCTTCCCCTTGTCCTGCCCCCCAAGGATCAAAACAACATTTTTCTTAAAGCTGGTAATGCTGGCTGCGGTTGCTTCAATGTTGGTTGCTTTCGAGTCATTAAAATATTGGACCGAGTCGATTTCACCCGCAAATTCCAGACGATGCTCGATAGGTTTAAATTTGGTGATCGCTTCGATCATCGGTCCCTGCGGGATTCCAAAAATCGCCGCCATGGTCATGGCCGCCAGAATATTATCGGCATTGTGCCTGCCCAGCAGTTTAGTATCCGTCAGCCGAAATAATACACAAGTCTCTTTATCGACAATCATATCTCCTTCCAGCACGAACAGTTGACCCTCCTCTGCAAATATGGAAGAAAACGGTATATGATTTTTTAAAGGCCTGATGTTTTCCCTCAAATACGGGTCATGACCGTTGTAAACAACCCAGCCTGCTGGGTGACGAACACCGGTGATATTGAGCTTTGCGGCGATATATCGCTGCATACTTTCATAGCGGTCCAAGTGGTCCGGTGAGATATTCAGGATGCAGGCGATTTCGGGACAGAAATTATAGACCTGCTCCAATTGAAAGCTGCTGAGCTCCACCACATGTACCGGTTTCTCGCCTTTTGCCTGTAATTCCGAAAGGACATTATGTGAGAAAGGCACACCGATATTACCACCCAGATAAGTTTTGACCCCTGCTGTTTTCAGAATATCAGCAAGCAATGCAGTGGTTGTGGTTTTCCCGTTTGAGCCGGTTATCGCCAGAATGGGTGCTTCTGTGAACCAGCTGGCAAATTCAATTTCACTGACAATTTGGATACCGGCTGATTTGAATTCCTGAACGATTTCGCTGCTTGCCGGGATTCCCGGGCTCAAAATGAGCAGGTCAGCCTCAAGACAGGCTTTTGTATGACCGTTGGTTTCAAACTGAAACGGCGATAATTTCCGCCTTAACGCAGCACTGTCATTTTTTTCGCTGATGAAAACAGTTGCTCCGATATAGGAAGCCAGTTTTGCGGCCGCAATCCCGCTTAATCCGGCTCCTAATACGGTTATCTTCACATTTTTAAGATCAATTTTTTGTGACATGCCTTCTGTCATTACTGCACCTTAAAAGTCGTCAGCGAAAGCAGGGCCAGTAAGATGCCCACAATCCAGAATCTTATCACCACATGGCTCTCATGCCACCCCTTCAATTCGAAATGATGATGCAGAGGGGCCATCAGGAAAACTCTGCGGGCTTCGCCGTACTTTTTCTTTGAATACTTGAAATAAACAACCTGGATCATCACTGAAAGGGATTCAACAACAAATATTCCTCCGATAACGACCAGAAGAATCTCTTTTTTTAGGAGGATCGCCAGGGTTCCTAAGGCAGCCCCCATGGCGAGAGAGCCGGTATCCCCCATGAAAATCTTGGCAGGATAGGCGTTGTACCAGAGGAATCCAATACAGGCCCCTGCCATTGCCAGCGAGAAGATGAACAGTTCTCCCGTTCTGGGCAGATAAATAATATTCAGGTAGTCACTGAAGTCGAAGCGACCTGTAGCATAACTGATGGCTCCGAATGAAAGTACCGCTATGGCGGTGAGTCCGGTGGCGAGCCCGTCCAGGCCATCCGTGAGGTTGACTGCGTTTGAAGTTCCGGTAATGACAAAAATAACAAAGGGAATATAGAACCAGCGTAAATCCAGATAACCATTTGCCACGAAGGGCAGGGAGGTTGCAGTTCTGTAGGTAAGACTATCCGGATAAAAATATAAGGTGCAGCCAATGATCAGGCCTAAGGAGATTTGTCCCATGAGTTTGTATTTGGCAATCAGGCCTTTCGGATATTTCTTGATGACTTTAAGATAATCATCTAAAAAGCCGATGGCCCCCATCCAGGCAGTGGCCAGCAGCAGCAGCCAAACATCAAGATTATCCAGCCGGGCCCACAGCAGCGTCGGGATGATTATTGAAAAGAGGACCAGGATTCCTCCCATCGTAGGAGTCCCCTTTTTTTCCTGATGAGATTGAGGACCGGAAGACCTGATGACCTCACCAATCTGCATTTTTGTAAGCCGGGCAATTGTCTTCGGGCCCAGAAGAAACAAAATGAAAAGCGCTGTGATGGCAGCACCAATGGCTCTGAACGTAATATATTTGAAGACATTAAATCCAAAAAATATGTCACGGAGGGGATATAGAAGATCGTAGAGCATCAGTGCGAAAATACTTCCTGTATTAACTTATCCATTTTCATACTGCGGGAACCCTTGAGATAATAAACGGCATCTCTGGTGATATATTTTCGCAGAAATAAGATCAATTCTTCCCGGGATGTAAAATGATAAACTTCTTTTTTTGCAGCATCAATCTCCTCGGCTGTATAGGCTGTGTATTCTCCCAGGCAGAATACGCCGGATATGTTGAGGGAATTGATGAAGTGCCCCAGCTGTCGATGATGGAGTTCTGTGGAATCACCTAATTCCAGCATGTCCCCGAGAATGGCGATATGCCGGACTCCCGGCTTGATCTTGCTGAATGTTTTCAGACCTTCTTTTGCCGAGTATAGATTAGAATTATATGTATCATCAACGATCGTATAAGGACCGATGGTTAAAACTTCCCCGCGCCCTGCAAGGGGTTCGAAGGTCTCAATGCGCTGGATGATCTCCAGATTGGAAATGCCGAGCGAAGACGAAAGTGCGAAAACTGAAAGAGCGTTCTGTGCCAGGGTACGGCCGCGCTGCGGGAGATGAATCGTATATTCATTTACAGTCAGTACATCTTCCTGAGCGGTGGTCATAAAACTGCCCTTAAAATCTGCAGAACTTTTAAAGCTGAAAGTAATACGTTCCGCTGATGTCTCAAATTTGGGAATATACTTATCATCCAGGTTGACAAAACTCTTACCGCCCTGCGGGAGAGACGAGAATAGAACGGATTTCTCCCTGGCAACATTTTTAACGGTTTTAAACTTCTCCAGATGGACCGGATGAACGTTAGTGATCAAGCCACTGGTGGGTCTGGCGATCGAGGTTAGTATCTCCATTTCCCCAGGGGAATTAGTGCCCATTTCAAAGATTGCCAGATCATGAGCAGCATTCAGTCTGAAAACTGAGACCGGCAGACCGATCGTACTGTTGAAATTGGCTTCTGTTTTCAGGATATTATACGAGGGAGTTAAAACCTGGTACAGGAGCTCTTTTGTGCTGGTTTTGCCATTTGACCCTGTAATGCCGATTACCGGTATCTCAAATTCATTTCTCCAACTGGCGGCAAGTTTGTACAGTACTTCCCGGGTTGAGTTAACCTGGATGACAGGGGGCAGCTCCGGCAGTTTGCGTTCAGAAAAAATTACGGCAGCACCCTTTGAATCCGCTTCATTGATAAAATCATGACCATCGTAATGAAGACCCTTGAGCGGCAGATACACATCGCCGGGGAGGATCTTGCGCGAATCGATGCAAAATCCGGTGAGAGGTTTCGGTTTCCATGCAGGAAAATACTCCCCGAGCATCTCGGCAAATAGTTGCGGGTTTCCCAGTACCACCCTCATCCCGTAAATTTCTCCGCCGTTTTAATATCGCTGTGAGGGCGTTTTTCATGCCCGATTATTTCATACTCCTCCCGTCCCTTCCCCAGGATCAGGAGAATTGTATCTTCGTCCATCCTTTGCATGGCGGTCCGGATAGCTTCAGCCCTGTCTTTTATCAGCTGGTGACGGCTGCTCTTGAATCCGCTTAAAATATGCTGAAAAATCTCATCCGGATTTTCCGTCCTGGGATTATCGGAAGTGACATATACAAAATCAGACAGACGTTCAGCAATTCCGGCCATGACCGGTCTTTTGGACTGGTCTCTGTCGCCTCCACATCCAAATAGTGTAATGATCTTTTTATTGTTTGACGAAAGATCGCGTACGAGAGAGATCACTTTTTCGTAGGCGTCGGGAGTATGTGCATAATCGACGATAACCCTGCCGGGAACCTGGAGATTCACTGTCTCCAGTCTTCCGGGTATATTCCTCACCTTTCTGATAGCTGTTTCAATGACCCCAACCGGAATACCTAACGCCGCGGCAGCAGCCACGGCGGCCATAATGTTCTGAAGATTGAAATCCCCTATGAGGGGTGAATCAATCCCGATCTTCAACCCGAAAAGACTGAGTTCCGCCTGAATCCCGTTTAAGGTCACATTCCATTCCACCGGATGGAGATTGGCTTCCGATCCGAAACCGTATGTAATGATTTTTGCCCGGGTAGAGCCACGGAGATTTTCCGCTACCGGGTCATCCAGGTTCAATACGGCCGTTTTCCCGGCAGCCAATCTTTGAAACAATTTTTGTTTTGCCTGAAAATACTGTTCCATATTACTGTGGAAATCTAAATGTTCAGGCGTAAGATTTGTAAATATGGCCACATCAACATCGACGTCGTCCACTCTATGCAAGGCCAGAGCGTGAGACGAAATTTCCATAATAAGATGGTCAATCCCACCTGTTTTCAGAGTATTAAGAATTTGCTGAATTTCAACTGACTCCGGTGTTGTAAAACCTGTGCTGTGCATTCCGGTGGGAGTCGTAAATCCCAGGGTTCCCAAAGTACCGCAAGGCGTACCCTGCTCCATAAGGATAGCTTTCATCAACTGCGTTACGGATGTTTTTCCATTGGTTCCGGTCACACCAACGATGGTCATCGTTCGTGAAGGATGATGATAGAAATTAGCGGCGATTCGGGACATGCACTCACGGGGGTCCCGGACCTGGATTACGGGAACCTCCAAACCGTGGAGAGAACGACCATTGGATAAAATGGCGGCGGCCCCATTATTTATAGCCTCAAGGATGTAATCGTGACCATCACTGTTTATTCCTTTAATAGCCACAAATAGCGTCCCCCGTCTGACTTTTCTCGAATCGTAGGTGATGTTCAGGATCTGCCGGTTATCCGGATTCCCTTTAAACCTGATATTGTCTATGAGATCAGTTAATTTCATATCACCTTGCTTCTGCCAGTGAGGTCAGGTGTTCGACGGTCAGGGCGTGATCCGTAAATTCGGCAAGATCTTGTTCCGGAATAAAGGGAACTAACTTATCAGTTCCCATATTAATAATTCTTTCAAAGACTTTCCGAACGACCGGAGCAGCGGTTGCATTTCCCCAATGATACCCGTATTTTGGGCAGTCCACCGTCACAACGCAGACGTACTGGGGAGCATTTGCAGGGAATATACCGGCAAAGGAGGAAGTATATTCGCGGTCTGAGTATTTTCCATCAATAAATTTTTGAGCTGTACCGGTCTTCCCGCCTACCAGGTATCCGGGGATTTGCGCATTTGTCCCTGTCCCAGAATTGACCACGTCCACCAGCATGGTCATGATCTCTTCTGCGGTTTGCTTTTTGATGACCTGTCGAATAACAGCGGGGACAATTTCTTCTGTAGTGCCATCGGAATAATAACGGTTCCTGATCACATGCGGCTTCAGGAGATATCCGCCGTTTGCAATGACGCAGTAGGCCATTGCCATTTGCAGTGTTGTAGCAGACATCTCCTGCCCCATGGCCACCGAAGCAGCTGAATAGTCCGTCCATTCGGAATAGGGTTTTAGACACCCGGGCGATTCGTAGGGCAGTGAAATTCCGGTAGGAATGCCAAATCCGAAATTTCTGGCATATTTATAAATCAGAGCCGGTCCGATATCGCTGGCTATTTTACTCATCCCAATATTGCTGGAGTTTGAGAGGATTTCGGCAACTGTCAAATATCCATGCTGCTTGTGATCGTGCAGCACCCGGTTCGGCAGGTTATAGGTTCCATTTTCACAAAAATACATCTTCCACGGTGTGATCATCCCCGAATCCAACGCAGCGGCCAGAGCAACGATTTTAAAAGTTGAGCCCGGCTCATAACAGGTGCTGATCACATCATTGACCTGGTTGCCCAGAGGGTAATCCTGGTATTGATTCAAATTAAATCCCGGAACGGTTGCCATGGCCAGGACCTCACCGGTAAAAGGATCAAGAATGACTCCGTTAGCCGAAGCTGCTTCGGTTTTTTCCTGAGCCCTTGAGAGTTCATCATATAAAATAGATTGCAGTTCAATATCTATTGTCAATTGGAGATTCGCCCCATTTTGCAACGAGGGTAGTTCTTTGTACAAAGAGGATGTTAAAGTCCCCCTCCCATCTCGCTGAAAAATCTGTTGTGTCTCATTGCCGGCAAGAAAAGATTCCAATGCACTCTCCATACCGATAACACCTTTCCCGTTTGCCTGAGTAAATCCGATGACCTGAGAGACTATCTCCGGATAGGGATAATATCGTTCAACAGAATTATCCTGATTGAGTCCCTTTATCGGCATTGCTTTCAGAATTCTCATACAGTTCGGTTCGAGAATATCCCTGGCCAGCGGTATGTATTTTTTTCCC
Source organism: FCB group bacterium (assembly GCA_013152375.1). Lineage (GTDB taxonomy): Bacteria > Fidelibacterota > Marinisomatia > SCGC-AAA003-L08 > JACNLC01 > JAADGM01. The sequence continues at coordinate 11,084 of JAADGM010000040.1, forward strand.
GGCACCAGCAGGTTCCGGTAGAACGACTCATCTTTTCCAAATGTGTCTGCAAAAAGGGAAATGATCTCATCTTCATTTTCAAGGGGACTCTGAGTATTTACCCAGAATGTATACCGGGATATGTTCTGTGTGAGAAGGTTAAAATTGCGGTCAAGGATGACACCCCTGCTGCCCTTCACTGTCGTATTAAAACTGCTCCTGTTTTCAGCAATCTTTTTTAAATCGGAATGCTGCAGTATCTGAATATCAAAAAGATGAACAATCAAGACAAGAAATATCAACATTATAAGCCCGCTGATAACATCAATGCGAGCTCGGTATTTGTCAAAGCTCCCTTTCATCGGGTTTTGTCCTTAACTACAATTACCGGTTCAGGGCGGGGCTGCACCATGACAAATCTTTCAGCAGCCAGCCTGCTGATCCGTGAATTACTCGTCAGATTCGCAAGATGGCTGGTCAACAGCTTACGGTCATTTTCCAGGCTTATCTTTTCTTTTCGGATCCGGTCAAGATATTTACCTGTGATCAGGCATTCATTTTTAACCCATACAATGGTCAAGAAATAAAGCGTAAGACCGATGATCCCGATTACAAAGCCGCTCAACTGATTCAACTGTGTTTTTTTTCTCTTTTTTGCCATGGTTAGATTCTTTCGGCAACTCTCAGTTTTGCACTTCGGGACCGACTGTTCAATTTGATTTCGTCCTGAGTTGGGAGAATAGGCTTGCGGGTAATAATTTTAAGTCTGGGGACAACGTTGCACACACATTTTGGCAACTCCGGAGGACAAATACAGGTCAGTGTATTTGTTTTGAAAAACTGCTTAACAATCCGGTCCTCCAGGGAGTGGAAGGTGATGACGGCGATTCTTCCACCGGTGGCAAGATGGGACAGAATGGATTCCAGTACAACTTGTAATGCCTTTAGTTCATCATTTAGCGCGATTCGAATTGCCTGAAAAACACGAGCAACTGATTTCAATTGACTTTTACCGAAGATTACCGAAATAATAGCGTTTTTCAAATCGAAGGTTGTATTCATCTCTCCCTTACCAGCCTTTTCGACGATGGCTGTAGCTATTTTCTTGTGAAAGCGCTCTTCTCCATAATCTCTGAGTACCCGAGCTAATTCAGTTGCGGAGATTTGCTTTAAATACTCTGCTGCCGAGATGCCGGTGGATCTGTCGAAGCGCATATCCAGCGGACCTTCTTTCTGAAAGGAAAACCCCCGGTCTGCATCATCAATATTAATCGATGAAATCCCAAGATCCAGCAGAACTCCGCTTAGAAGATGATCTCGTCTTTCATGCAGTACTTTTGGAAAATCTTTGTAGTTCAGTTGATACAAGGAGAAACGCTCTCTGCAATATTTCTCGGACAGGAATTTCTCCGTAAATTCCAAAGCGGATGCATCTCTGTCAAGCCCAATGAGAAAACCACCACCAGTTAACCTGGAAAGCAATTCCGAAGCATGCCCCCCATATCCCACCGTTCCGTCTAAATAAATTCCCGAAGGATCTGTAAGCAATAAAGAAACAACTTCTTTGACCATCACCGGAATATGCGGTGGGTTCTCCGTCATCAGAAGTTGATATTGTTTGCTAATTCCTCAAAATCTATTGGGTCCGTCTCTTCAACTTCCCGTTCATGTTTCTCCAGTTCCACCGGATCCCAGATTTCAATTTTCTTGATCATGCCAATTATATTGGCGTTCTTTTTGATATTGGCATAAGAGAGCAGGCTTTCCGGTATCTGGATCCGTCCCTGAGAATCATATTTTACAGTTACGGCATGTCGGACGATTTTACGGGTAAACTCCCTATTCCCTTTGCGGATCGAGCTTAGACTTCTCAGTTGGCTTTCTACTTGTTTCCATTCATCCAAAGGATAAAGTACGATGCAGCGGTCGAATCCCCTCGTCACAACAAACATGCAATTGTTAATGGGATTCAATGCCTTTCTAAACTTGGATGGAATGTTCAGTCTTCCCTTGGAATCAATGGAATAGTGATACTCCCCCGTGAATGATATTTGTAGAACCTGATCCATATATCGCTATGAAGTCTCCGAATTTTAGGGATATTTACCCACTTCTCACCATAATCTTATTAAAACTACCCACAATGAGGCAAGAAAAATGTTCAGAATTTTCGTTCTCCCCCATAATTGGGGACAACCTGGATCAGTTATACAAGTGGAGGAAGGTAGTCGGCTAGTGCCTGAAGGATTCTACGGAAAGGGAACCGTCCGTTACAATAGAAGCCCGTATAGCCACATCGTCATGACCAAGATATTGATCGTCTGAAAGGTTCACACCGTTGACGCTCGCATCTATGTGCCGGGCGCTCCATAGATCGAACCGGAGAGTATCGGAAAAATCAAACTGTTTAACCTCACCTGCCGACATTACCGCATTGAATAGAGATCTTCGGGGTGTTGAAACGTGGACCTTAGTTTTTGTCAAAGCAGTCAACACAAAATGGTATGGAGGCGTTATTGGCAACTTTGTCGCATTCGTACTGATTGCTTTAGTAGGGCTGTAAACGATGGATTCCGTCCGCTCCGCAGCCGGGGGGAGAACGCTGAAAACCAGTGTGTCCCGTTTTGCGGGGGTAAGTTCTTCTGCGGAAGCTTCTTCTGCAGGCTGTGTCTGTACAGGGACGGGGCTGATCACTGACTTTTGCTCTTCGAGCAACGAAATAACGAATTTGATCATGATAAATAAGGCGATGATGGCGATTACGCCATAGACGATCTTTTTTCGCAGATGGAACGGTGGCGTTTCATCCACGGCTAATTGGGGTTCGGCAGAGTCGGTTGTTTCGGCGGGCTGAATTTTCAACTCCATCTTTTCTGCAATTTTTCCGGTTGTATATAGCTCATAATCTTCAAGAACCTTAACCGGGTCGGCGCCGATCTCGATTGCGTACGACCTGAGAAATAATCTCATATAGACTGTGGGCAGAACCGAAAATTCCCCTTTCTCAATACTCTCAAAATACCTCGGATTAATATTCGTGCGTTCTGAAATTTCCGAAAGTTCTATTTTTTGGGATTCTCTAAGTTGCCTTAATTCTTTAAAAAATTGTTCCGTCATATCTTCCTGCCTGTTCAATGATGCATTTTATTATAGTGACCTATGGGGAAATTTAGAATGAAATTCCAGTTTAAGTGTTAAATCTTTGACCGTTTTGTAAAACTTGTAAATCGGGAATCCGACAACATTATTATAACACCCGCATATTCTGCTTACAAAGACAGCGCTGAAATCCTGGATACCATAACTCCCCGCTTTATCGAAAGGGGCAAAATTTTCGATGTAATGTCGAATTTCATTTTTGTCAATTTTCCGAAAAGTGACATCTGTTTTTTCTGAAAATGTACAATCCACCTTCATATCAGGGGATTGAAGAGAAACGCCCGTATAGACCTGATGCGTGTGTCCGCTGAGACGTTCGAGCATGGCGCCTGCTTCAGCCATATCAGCCGGCTTTTCCAGTATCTCACCATTCAGCAGAACGATTGTATCAGCGCCTATCGTCAAGGCCCCCGGAGAAGTGTTTGCCACGGAAAGGGCCTTAAGTCTGGCCAACTCCATGCAATACTCTACAGGTTTTTCACCGGGAAAATACAAAGATTCATCAAGAACCGGACGGATCACGTCAAAGGTCAATCCGATTTGTCCCAACAACTGCTTTCTTCTTGGGCTTTTAGAGGCAAGGATCAACTGCATTTTAATTCCGACGCTTTATTACCACTGGAAATTATTACTTTATCCTGGCCAGTTTATTAATTGTCTCGAAGACTTCACCGCCTGGAGAAACCGCTTTTAATCTGTAAAAATAGGCTCCGTTGGCAATAGTTGATGAGGATTGGTCTTTCCCGTTCCAATAGATGGCATGATATCCGCTTTCCAGCGATCCGGCGGACAGGGTTACAATCTTCTGGCCTCCAATACTAAAGACTGAAATTGATACGGTTGCCGGTTCAGAAAGTGTAAAAGTAAAATAAGTATCTTCTTTGAAAGGATTTGGATAATTGAAAATCTTCTCTGCCGTAAATTGACCGGCTCCCGAAAAATATAATTCAAAGGTCGATTGTGTTTTGTTATTAACATTGTCCCAGGCTTCTATGATCAGATCGTGATACCCGGGTTCAACTATAGCAAGACTTAATCCGGTATGACCGTCGGTTGCCGAATAATATTCAAAAAAGGGTATCAAACTTGTTGATTCCGGCTGATCATCCAACCAGTACCGCAATCCGTGTCCCATTGCATCCATTAGGTTTATGCCGCTTTCATCCGTAAAGACAATGTCAAGCTCATACGGCGGAAAGAGAACCCCCCCCGGCCGCACAATTGCATCACTACTGCTCACGGTGATCACGGGACCGGTGTTATCTGAAATCTCGGCAGATGATTCCGCAATGGGAATGGAAGCCCAATTATCCACTACCGTAGTAAGCTCTGACTCCAAACTATCATTCACTCTGTCCGAATAAACGGAAATACTCCCTGTACAGGTATCGCAAAACTGAATGTCTATGGGAATAATGATCTGAGCCTGATCCGACATGAACCCTTGATAAATAATATCCCCCGGGAGTTTGTAGAATAAAAAGTCCGTTGGGTTGTTTTCAGGGAATCCCCGCATGATATCTTTTTCCGGTCCCTTGATGATGAGGTAGTTATTGAATTGGGCATAGGTCTGTGTCAGCTGTATCTCCATGGGCTCAAGGATCCGCAGTGTATCTGAAGAAGCCGGTAAATCAATGATGGTTGTCATTCGGGGAAAAGGCAAACGCATGGCGGGATCTCCCAGCAGATGAAACAGATGTTCGTAAGGACCGTCATTTTTAATGAAACTCACCAGTTCACCGATACGGAAGTCGTTTTCGTTATTCACAAATTCCTGAATGGTCCCGAAAAAATTATCGAGATAACTGTAATTGCTCGAGGGTTGAATATCCCGTGATGCTGCAACGAGAGCGATTGCGCCATCCGGCTTTAACAGCAGCGCTTCGGACATGGCGTCTTTACCATCATACCAGCCGAATTTACAGGTACCCACTACCCAGATGGCATTTACCGGATCATGTATCTGCTGAAGATCACGGTCCATGTCGATTATTTTCTCATCCGCCAGGGTTGTCGGACTGCCGTGCCCGATGTAATTCAGCATCGCAACCCCTGAGTTTATGGTTGCCAGGGCATCGGCAGTCATATCCGGTTGAAGCAGCCATCCCGGACCGGGTTGTGGCGTATATTCGGTTCCGTAAATGGTCTGAACGTCAAACTGATCTCTCAGGGTCAGATACAGAGCATTTGAGTAGGCCACATGCGTCATCTCTATGAGGATATTATTACTGCTCTTGTTGGTGTCATCTGCAAGCAGCATGATCTTATCGCGCCAGTTCCCGGGAACCGGAGTCAAAATATAATCCCGTAATTTATCTGTATATTGAAGGGCATCTTCAAGATTGTGGACCGGTATTCTGCCGGTCGCCAGCTGGGGGATCGCCGTATATTCAACGGCAGAGGTATAAAAATCATCAGAGGGAGAATCTCCTCCAAGTGTATAGATCGGCGGCAGATCATTTTCATCACCGAGCAACAGGAGAAATCTGAGTTCAGGGGTATTCGCTATTCTGTCCAGTAAATAGGCACGGATCACCATTTCGGTCGGATATCCCCCGTACACTCCACTGACAAGGGTGTCGATGCTCACAATTTCCGTATTCAGACGATCCGCTTCAGGTACTTCCTGTGAATGGAGCGTACTGATGATCTCGGCCGCCGGCAGCAGGTCATCGGATGTAAGGATCAGGTATCCAGCTTCGCCGGTACGTCCTGGAATCGAACCTGAAACCATCCCAAACGCCGCTCCGAAAAGACTCCCGGTGATGAGGAAAACCACAGTGTAAATTATATTTCTAATGGATTGCATTGATTTGAATTTACCGCCTTCCACCGCTGGGGATAAATATTTTCTTGCCGTTTATTACTAATTCAAAAACCTGTGATTGTTATCCATTATCAATTGTCATTAAATTTTAACACTTTAATTTTATAGAAGTTTTACAAAATATTTATCCGAACGTCAGACGAATTAACGTAAATCGTTGGCAGAGTTTTAAAAAAAACATAATTAACCTGAATTACGGTTACTAAATCCTATCCAAATAGGACTCGAATTGAAAGGATACATGATGACATTTGATTTTGATATGATCAGCACTTATTACAGTGAATTGCCCGGTCGAATTGCACGGGCACGGAAACTCCTCAAGCGCCCTCTTACCTTGACAGAAAAAGTCCTGTATGCCCATCTTGAAGCAAATCGGGAACAGGACTATAAGCGGGGTGAACATTATGTCGATTTCAATCCCGATCGCGTTGCAATGCAGGATGCCACGGCCCAGATGGCGTTACTGCAATTTCTCATGGCCGGCAGGAACCGTACAGCTGTCCCCACCACAGTTCATTGTGATCATTTGATACAGGCCAAAGTCGGCGCCAGGGAAGATCTCTCGACGGCACTGAGCGTTAATAAAGAAGTATATGATTTTCTCTCTTCAGTTTCTCAAAAATATGGTATCGGATTTTGGAAACCGGGAGCCGGGATTATCCATCAGGTGATTCTTGAAAATTATGCCTTCCCCGGAGGAATGATGATCGGCACTGATTCGCACACAGTTAATGCCGGCGGGCTTGGAATGATAGCTATCGGTGTGGGCGGAGCCGATGCCGTGGATGTGATTGCAGGGATGCCGTGGGAGTTGAAATTCCCCCGAATCATCGGTGTGAAGCTGACCGGTTCCCTCAGTGGCTGGACGGCACCGAAAGATGTTATCCTTCGTCTTGCAGGAATCCTAACGGTTAAAGGCGGAACCGGTTGTATTGTGGAATATTTCGGTGAAGGAACACATTCAATATCCTGCACTGGCAAGGCTACCATTTGTAATATGGGGGCAGAAATCGGTGCCACAACGTCAATCTTTCCTTTCGATGAGAAAATGTCGGCCTATCTGAAGGCCACCGGGAGAACGGACGTTGCAGAAGCAGCCGGGGAAGTTGCCGCACACCTGCAACCCGACCCGGAGATCAACAAAAGACCTGAAGACTACTTCGACCAGGTCATCGAAATCGATCTTTCCACACTTGAACCCCATCTCAACGGGCCCTTTTCACCTGACAGAGCCTGGCCCATTTCTAAGTTTGCCGCCGCCGTCAGAGAAAATGATTTCCCTGAGAAAATGGAAGTCGGTCTTATCGGTTCCTGCACAAATTCTTCATACGAGGACCTGGACAGAGCCGCCTCTCTGGCCCGTCAAGCCTTAGAAAAAAAATTAGAGGTCAAAGCCGAGTTCACCATCACACCCGGATCGGAACAAGTCCGCTACACGATTGACCGCGACGGACAGCTCAAGGCCTTTGAGGCAATTGGCGGAAAGGTCCTGGCCAACGCCTGTGGTCCCTGCATCGGTCAATGGGCCAGAGCAGGTGCCGAAAAACAGGAGAAAAATTCCATCATCACTTCTTTCAACCGGAACTTTGCTAAGCGTGCTGACGGGAACCCGAATACATACGCCTTCGTGGCCTCTCCTGAAATGGTGACCGCCATGGCCATTTCAGGCTCAATGACTTTTAATCCGCTGACGGATGCCCTCGAGAACCGGGACGGCGAGAAAGTCCGGCTTGCCCCCCCTATAGGGGAAGAACTGCCGGTGAACGGGTTTGCTGTTGAGGATCCCGGCTACCAGGCACCCCCGGAAAAGGGAGACGGTATGGAAATTAAAGTAAAACCCGACTCCGATCGTTTGCAGTTACTCGAACCTTTCAAGCCCTGGGACGGCAGAGATTTGGAGGGATTGACGTTATTGATCAAAACCAGCGGAAAATGTACTACCGATCATATCTCCATGGCCGGGCCCTGGTTAAAATACAGAGGTCATCTTGAAAATATCTCCGGCAATCTGCTGATGGGTGCCGTAAATGCCTTTACCGGCAAGACCAATAGTGTGAAGAACCAGCTTACCGGCAAATATGATTCAACACCAAAAGTTGCAAAATATTATCGGGAGAAGGGTATTCAGCAGATCATTGTAGGCGATGAAAACTACGGTGAGGGCTCTTCCAGAGAACATGCTGCCATGGAACCCCGCTTTGTCGGTGTTCGTGCCGTGGTCGTGAAATCATTTGCCCGGATCCACGAAACAAATCTGAAAAAACAGGGAATTCTTGCACTCACGTTCCTTGAAAAAGCTGATTATGATAAGATCAAAGAAGATGATAAAATTGACATCGCGGATCTCGGAGGTTTTGCTCCCGGCGTACCTCTGACGCTTGTCCTGCACCACAGCGATGGAACGGTTGAAAAATTCAAAGTCTCTCATTCCTTCAATGATAAACAGATTGACTGGTTTAAAGCCGGCAGCGCTTTGAATTTAATTGCCCGGCAGAGTTAATGGACAACGCTGCTGCAGGTAAAAATATGGGGCGGAAAGTAGCGCTCGTTACCGGAGCCTCTTCGGGACTGGGTCGGGCTGTATCCATAAAATTAGCCCTGGCAGGACAGTTCGTGATTCTGGCCGCCCGATCTGAAGCAGGACTTGCGGAGACTGCCCGGTTGATCACCGCAGCAGGCGGGCAGTGTCTCACAGTGCCCACTGACGTCCGCCAGGAGGAATCCATTCTGGCCCTGAAAGCTGAGGCAGATAAAATCGGTTTTGTAAGCACGGTTGTAAATAATGCCGGTGTGGGTAAATTTGCGCGCTTCACTCACTCCAGCACAGCGGATTGGGACCTGCAAATGGAAGTGAATTTACGAGGTCCATATTTGGTAAGCAGGATATTTTCGGGGGAGATGCAAATTCAAAAATACGGTCGTATCGTCTTTATCAATTCCACTGCCGGGCTGCAGCCCTACACCGAGTCTGCTGCTTATGTTGCCAGCAAACACGGATTGAAAGGACTGGCTGACAGCCTCAGGGAGGAACTGCGGAAATATAATATTAAGGTCATCTCCGTATTTCCGGGAGCATTTAGCTCTGATTTTTGGGAAAAGGTCAGCGTTGAGTTTGATCAATCCGGTATGATGTCGTGCGAAAACGTGGCGGAATTTGTCGTCTCTGCGATTCTCGAACCTTCAAATCTGGTCATCGAAGACATCGTTTTACGGCGCACCCTGGGGGATTTTTAACATTGAATATCTCTGTTTACAAAGAAGTCAAATTAATAAAGTTTCAATATTGCAGGATACTCAGGGATTCCCTAAATTTACCGGCTATTTCTGAAATCGTTTTTTGAAAGTTGAATTGAATGTTTGAACAGCTGCAGGACCGATTTGCGGGGATTTTTAAGACCATCCGGGGACAGGGTAAAATCTCGGAAGCAAATATTCAGGGAGCCCTCAGAGACATCCGCAGGAGTCTGCTTGAAGCCGACGTTAATTTCAAAGTCGCCCGGGATTTTGTAAACCGCGTAACTGATAAGGCCAAAGGCGGCAAAGTCCTGACCTCTGTGACGCCCGGACAGCAGTTCATTAAGATCATCCAGGATGAAATGGCTGATTTTCTGGGAAAAACTGCAGAGGAGATTCAATTTTCAAATTCCGGTATTACAGTGATAGTACTGGCCGGCTTACAGGGCTCTGGGAAAACTACGACTTGTGCAAAGCTTGCCTATTTTTTGAAAAATAAACGTCGGAAAAATCCCTGGCTCATCGCGGCGGATCTTCAAAGACCTGCTGCCATCGAACAGCTGAAGATCCTTGGAGATCAGATTGCTGTTCCGGTTTTCGCTGAGTCGGGCACTGATCCGGTTTCCGTCATCAAATCCGGTCTTAAGTCCGCTGAAACATCTGATGCAGATACGGTAATCATCGATACGGCCGGAAGATTACATATTGATGAGGAATTGATGACACAACTGCAGAATATCATAGCGGTCACAGCTCCTCATGAGGTGTTGTATGTTGCAGACGGAATGACGGGACAGGATGCCGTGAATTCATCAAAGGCGTTTGCTGATGCCATTAAGGTCACGGGAATCGTACTGACAAAGATGGACGGTGATTCACGGGGTGGTGCAGCTCTGTCCGTTCGGCATATTACCGGTAAACCCATTAAATTCATTGGAACCGGTGAAAAAATCGACGCCCTGGAGATTCTTCACCCGGATCGGCTGGCACAAAGAATCCTCGGTCTGGGGGACATCGTCAGCCTGGTAGAGAAAGCTCAGGAGGCCGTTGATTTAAAAGAGGCGGAAAAATTACAAAAACGCCTTGTCGAGAATTCGTTTAGTCTGGAAGATTTTCAGACTCAGCTGAAGCAGTTGAAAAAAATGGGGTCCGTTACACAGTTATTATCGATGATCCCCGGAGCCGGCAAGCTCAAGATGGACGTGAACGATCAGCAATTGAAATGGGTGGAGGCGATCATTAATTCGATGACACCTGAAGAGAGAAGAAACCCCGGTATTCTGAACGGCTCCAGACGAAAAAGGGTCGCCAGGGGTTCGGGACGGTCCATTTTTGAAGTAAATCAACTTTTGAAGCAGTTTGTTCAAATGAAGAAAATGATGAAAAGCATGGGGAAACTTAAAAAAATGAAATTTCCCCACGGATTATAATAGAAAGGTAAGCTCTTGGCAGTACACATTCGGTTAAAAAGAATTGGTAGAAGAAAACGTCCATTTTACCGCATTGTAGTGATGGATTCTCATACTCGTCGTGATGGTCGGGAAATTGAAAAACTAGGGTGGTATGACCCACTGAAGGATGATCATCAATATTCTTATGACGAAAACCGTGCACTCTACTGGCTGGGACAAGGTGCAGCCCCATCAAATCGGGTGAATTATATTTTCAAGGATTCTGGTTTGGCCCTGAAGTGGCATAACCTAAAATCAGGAAAATCCGAAGAGGAAATCGCCGAAGAGCTCGCCAGTTGGTCTGCCACCAAAGAAGCCGCAAAAAATTTAAAGGCCGAGAAAGCCGAAGAAATCGCTACAGAAGAAAAAGCAGAAGAAAATATTGAAACTGAACCTGATGTAGAAGCTGAAGTTCCAGTTGAACAGACTGAGACTCCGGCAGAAGAGCAAGTAGAAGAGTCATAACACTGTAAAATAGGAGTGGATTTATGGAAGGGTTGTTGACCGAGATCATTAAATCCATTGTAGATAAACCGGACGAAGTGAAGGTAACTGTTTTAGAGAGCGATAGTACCCAGATCTATGAACTGGAGGTCGGGGACGGCGACTTAGGAAAAGTTATCGGAAAGAACGGTCGGAACGTTAGTGCTATTCGCACGCTCCTTTCTGCGGCTACAGCGAAACGTGGTGGTAAGAGAGCGATTCTTGAAATAATTGAGTAGGTCTTTCCCTCGCAAGTTAATGAGTCTGGGGGTTATTATCAAGCCCCACGGACTAAAAGGCGAGGTTAAAATCTCTCTCAATGACCAAGTTGCCGATGCGATTTCGAATGATGTAAAAATCTGGGTCAGAGACACTGCCGGAGACGTGCATGGTGTTGTCATCGAGACTTCACAGTTTTCAGGGCCTCATCCGAGGCTCAAGCTTAAAGGTGTCTCTTCCCGGGAAGAAGCCGAAAAACTTAGAAATTACGAACTTCTGACAGATCGGACTTTTTTCCCGGAACCGGACGAAAGTGAGTACTTTCTGGCTGATTTAATCGGTCTCCAGGTATGGGACGAACACAATAAGTACCTTGGAGATATAGGGGATGTTTATGCCCTGCCCGCAAATGATGTCATTGCGCTGGACTATGCAGGAAAGGAAGTTCTCATCCCGATGATCGATGAGATCGTTAAGCTTATTGACTTTGAGAAGAATCGCGTGATAATTCATCCGATGGAAGGACTGCTGGATCTATGATAAGGATCCACTTCCTTACGCCCTTTGCTAAAATGGTTGAGGCTGTCATTACCGAGAGTATTTTGGGGCGGGCAGCCTCTAAGGGGTATGTAATGTATGAGATCCATGATCTTTTTACCTTTGCCGATGCCCCCCATTACAAGATCGATGATTACCAATTTGGCGGAGGTTCCGGGATGGTCATGAAACCCGAGCCGATCTTTCGGGCCTATGATGACGTTCTTAAGGACATGCCTGCAGGAACCTGTCCCAGAGTGATCTTCCCCACACCGGACGGACGCTTATTGAACCATGCGTTCGCAATGGAATTATCCAGGGAGGAGAATCTGATCTTCATCAACGGGCACTATAAAGGCATCGATCAAAGAGTTAGGGATGAAATTGTAACGGATGAGATTTCTATCGGTGATTATGTATTAACCGGGGGTGAATTACCGACGCTTGTAATCCTGGACTCAATGATCCGGCTGATCCCGGGGGTACTGAATTCCTACGAATCAGCCCAGACGGATTCTTTTACTTCAGGTTTGCTGGATTATCCGCATTACACGCGGCCGGAAAAATTCAGGGGACATGAAGTCCCGAAAATTTTAATGTCAGGGCATCATAAAATGATTGCGGACTGGCGCTTGGAAAAACAAAAAGAAAAAACCAGGGAAAGACGATCTGACCTCTGGAAAAAATATTTAGCTTCACAAGAAATTGGAGTAAAAAATGGATAAAATTAGTGCGGCCGTAAAAAATGATATCAAATCTGACATCCCGCAGTTCAGAGCAGGTGATACTGTTGCCGTGGGGGTAAAAGTCATCGAGGGAAATCGCAGCAGAATTCAGACCTTCGAAGGTGTCGTAATCGCTATCTCTGCCGGTCATGGAATCGATAAAACTTTTACGGTCAGAAAAATTTCAAACGGCGTCGGTGTTGAAAGAATATTTCCGCTCCACTCCCCCAATTTAGATTCTATTCAAGTGAAAAAAAGAGGGAAGGTCAGACGGGCAAAACTCTATTACCTCAGAAAACTGAAAGGGAAGGCCGCCCGAATTAAAGAGAGAGCATAACCCTGCCCGGATTGCTTTTAAGCTCCTCGCTCTATTCCAAGAGAAAGGAGCTTTTTTTTTGATGAGCAATTATCGTAAAATTCTGTTCGCCACCATTATCGGTCATGGATTGGTACACAGCATCACCCTGGTTTTCCCCGCCATTATGGTGGTCCTGCGTGATGAATTTTCCATTTCGTTGATCAAACTCGGTGAACTGGCCACAATACAATTTGTATTTTTTGGTATAAGTGCGGTCCCTGCTGGACTGTTGGTGGATAAATTGGGCTCCAGGAAAGTTCTCCTGATTTATTTTACAGGACTGGTTCTGGGAGTTGCGATCATCACCCTCGGTCACACCCATCTGACCCTGGCTGCCGGTCTGGCTCTGCTGGGCGCCTCGGCCGGTTTATATCATCCGGCAGGACTAAAGCTCATCAGCCATACCAAAAACATCAGCCAAAATATGGGCTACCACGGAATATCCGGAAGCATCGGTCTGTCCGTGGGTCCATTGATTGGAGGTGTGTTTTCCAGCTATTTTAATTGGAAGATGCCGTACTTCATTCTCGCCGGTGTTGCGGTTATCGGAGGTATTTATACACTGACTCAAATTGAACCCGGCCGGCAAGGGACAGTCTCAAACAACGCTCCCCTCACCAAATTCAAACTGAAACGATCCCACTACCTTATCTTCGGAGTAGCAGCCCTCTGGGGTTTCACGCATCACGGACTTTTTAACTTTCTCCCGCTGTATTTTGCAGATTCTCTCCAATGGGGAGGAAAAGCGGCCATGCGGGGCGGGCTGCTGACTGCTGCCGTGCTGCTCCTCGGCACTATCGGTCAAATTGCCGGTGGAAAAATCGGTTCCATCTACCCCAGAGAAAAACTGCTTGTCTGGGTGGTAGGTCTGAATATTCCGTTTCTGATACTCATGGGACTAAGCCATGGGATTATCCTGCTTCTTGTTACGGGAATACTCGGTGCCGTCAATTTTACTTACCAGCCGGTGAACAACAGTCTGCTTTCGGATATGACCAGACCCGGGAACCGCGGGCTGGTTTACGGACTTTCATCGGGACTTGGTTTCGGCGTGGGTTCATTCGCCACTACAATCGGCGGATATATCGGTGAACACTTCGAATTAAGTTATATTTTTCCATTACTTTCAATTGTACTTATCCCTGCAGTGGTTTTATCTTATCTGATACACATTGAAGACTAATTTACCATTTTCAACACATTGCAGAAGTTTGCTGACCCTACGGTCAGTTGTGTGGAATTTTTCGGTGACTGAGCAGTATTAGCAACAAGAAATCAATCCAATAAATGAAGAACCGGCCAAGCAGCCTAAAAACAATTCCCGCGGTGGATGAATTGCTGTTTCATCTACAGCCGGAAAAATACTCAGCACCCTATGCGCTGGTCCTGAGAACAATCCGCACGGCCGTGAAACAAGTGCGGCAGGAACTTCTGAAAGGGAAAGAAATTGCCGATGTGCCTGCATACACGCGAGCGCTTGCAGGGAAACTGCTTAATACCGTCACCCGGAGCAGCCTTCGGGGAGTCATCAACGGTACAGGAATCGTTCTGCATACCGGACTCGGCAGGGCACCTATTTCTGAAAAATTAGTTGATCGTGTCCGCGACAGGATTTCCGGATACAGCAATGTTGAACTTGATATTCGTACTGGAAAACGAGGTGAGCGCATACAACATGTGGAAGCCCTCCTCTGCACCCTGACCGGGGCCGAAAGTGCCGTGGTGGTCAACAATAATGCGGCAGCCGTGCTGATCATGCTGAATTCAATCGCTGAGAACAAAGAGGTCATCATCAGCAGAGGTCAGCAGGTGGAAATCGGAGGATCCTTCCGGATTCCGGATGTCATCCGGAAATCAGGTTGCATCATGAAAGAGATTGGAACCACGAACAAGACCCATCTTAGGGATTATAGCGCCGCTGTAACTCCTCAGACAGGAGCCATACTGGTGGCTCATACGAGTAATTATAAGATTAAAGGATTCACTTCCGAGGTTCCATTATCCGAACTTGCAGAGCTTGCCCGAAAACGCCGGATCCCCCTGTTATTGGATTTGGGCAGCGGTGCCATTGCGGACCTGGTGTCGCTGGGTTTACCTGATGAGCCGGTTGTGAGCCGTTTCATCAGAAGGGGTGCACAGGCAGTTACTTTTTCAGGTGATAAACTCCTTGGCGGTCCCCAGGCCGGGATTATCTGCGGAAAGAAAACCCTCCTCCGGAAAATTCGTGACAATGCTCTCTACCGGGCACTGAGATGCGATAAAATCACCTATGCCCTGCTGGAAGAAACTCTTCGTACTTATCATGATTCGAAAGAAATTTCATCGACGAATTTAGCGCTTCATCTTTTGACCCGGTCACCGCAGCAGTTAAAAACCATGGGCGTTACCGTCACGGACAAACTACCCGTCAAACTACTGGAGACCTACCGAATTCGTTTGGTAGAAACACAGGTGGAAGCCGGGAGCGGTTCGTTGCCAACCGAATTTATCCCCAGTGTGGCCCTCGAAATGGTTGAACCCACCGGTAAACCCGCACAGCTTGCAGCAAAATTTCGTCACGCTTCAGTTCCGGTGATCGGCTATATCCACGGAAATAAATTCCGCATCGATCTCAAGGCAATTGACGAAGGAGAAACGGGCTTGCTCATTTCTCTTTTGACTGAGGTGCTCTCATGAATCAAATCGTTATCGGACTGGCGGGGCATATAGATCACGGAAAGACCTCCGTAGTTAAAGCTCTCACGGGCGTTAATACCGACCGCCTTGAAGAAGAGATTCGCCGGGGGATGACCATAGACATCGGATTTGCCTTTCTTACCGAGCGGGTCACATTGATCGATGTTCCAGGACATGAGAAATTCGTTAAAAATATGATGGCGGGAGTCAGCGCTGTTGATGCAGCGCTGCTCATCATTGCCGCCGACGACGGTGTGATGCCCCAGACGCGGGAACATTTCGATATCCTCACCCTGCTGGGTGTCCAAAACGGTGTGATAGCGCTGAACAAAATTGACCTCGTCGATGAAGAATGGCTGGAACTTGTTGAAGCCGATATTCAGGAAATGGTTGCAGGTTCTTTCCTTGAAAAAGCCCCCGTCATCCGGGTCAGTGCCGAGAAAAATACGGGGTTTGACCTCCTCAAAACAGTTCTCATCGATATGTGTTCGGAAATCCAACCTAAAACGGATCGGGGAATTTTTCGATTATGGGTGGACAGGGTATTTACGATCAAGGGCTTCGGCACCGTCGTCACCGGTACGGTTTCATCCGGCAGTATCAAAACCGGCGAGCTGCTGGAACTCCTCCCCGGTGGGAAAAAAGTGAAGATACGAGGACTGCAGACACATTCAAAAGCAGTTGGCGAAGTCACACTCGGTGACAGGGCTGCAATTAATCTTCAGGGTATTGAGAAAGATGAACTCAGCCGGGGGTTTCAACTCTCGACACCGGGATATTTTAGTACAACCACCAGAATAGGCGTACGGCTCTCACTTTTACAAACCGCGATAAAAGAGGTACGGCAAAACCAACGCCTGCGCATACATGCCGGTACTCAGGAAGTCATGGCCCGGGTTTCTCTCATCAACCAAAAATTGCTTGAACCGGGGTCTGCTGCCCCTGCAATTCTGCGCCTGGAGTCCCCGCTTATCACGAGTAAGGACGACCGCTTCATTCTGAGGTCGTACTCACCTGTCATTACCATCGGCGGCGGTATCGTACTTGATGTGCAGGTATCCGAAAAATGGAAAAAGGCCCGACAGGATATCCTCACGCTTTATGCTGCTTCAGACCACCGGCGTGTCGAATTGATTCTCGAAAACGACCCGTATTCGCCCGTCACGGATGCCCAATTAAAGATCCGGCTGGGGCTGGCGGATGATCGAATTTTGTCCCTGATCAGTGCTAATAAAAATCTGATCCGGATTGAATATCACGGCAGTAAATGGGTTGTCACAAAATTACAGCTCGAAAAAGTAAGGCAGGCTATTCTGGATTTCATGGCATTGCACCATAAAAGTAATCGCCGGCGCGCCGGGGTTACCAAGGAGGAGATCAGACAGAATTTTCAGGGAGATGCAAGGTTCTTCGATTATCTCCTGAAAGAGATGGAAGATTCGGGACAGATTAAGCGTGAAGGTGAAATTATCTCACTTCCCGGACATTCAATTCAGCTCAGTCCTTCAGAACAGGACACGACCCGCAAATTGCTCAATATTCTGGATGCTGAAGGTTTTTCATCCTCTTCACTGGAAGATTTGGCACAGGCCTGCGCAAAACCCGTCAAAGAGGTTAAACAACTGCTGGATATCGCTGAACAGCGCAAACAGGTCCTGCGTCTGGAAGGAAACCTAATCTTTACACGGAAAAATTTTGAGAATTTAAAATTGATGGTCGAAGCTCATTTTGAGCATTCCCCAGAATTATCCGTCGGGGAATTTAAAGATCTGGCTAGCACTTCACGAAAATATGCCGTACCCCTGCTGGAATATTTTGACAAGCTGAAAATTACCTATCGTTCGGGAAATACCCGCAAACGGGTACCATAACAGGATAGCAGATGGCAGGCATCAAAGGTCAGACTCCGGTTATGAAACAATTCAGGGAAGCCAAAAAAGGCCACCCTGGGACGCTAATGCTGTTTAGGATGGGTGATTTTTACGAAACTTTTGAAAATGATGCTGTTATTGCATCATCCGTGCTGGGAATCACCTTGACAAAACGAGCCAATGGAGCTGCTTCCAGCATACCGCTTGCAGGGTTCCCCTACCATGCGCTGGATCAGCATCTTTACAAATTGCTGAAGGCAGGTCACCGGGTCGCTATCTGTGAGCAGGTCGAGGATCCCAAGCTGGCCAAAGGGATTGTAAAACGGGAAGTCGTAGAAGTAGTAACGCCTGGAACCGCCTTATCTGACAAATATCTTGATCAGCGGGAGAATAATTTTCTGGCCAGCCTGATTTTCGGGAAAGACCGGTTCGGGTTAGCACTCCTGGATCATTCAACAGGCGAATTTATGGCCGGAGAATGGCCGGCTGACGTTTTACCGAATATCCTCAACCAGTATGACCCTTCAGAGATCATCCTGCCTGAATCACAGGAAAGTCGTTTTAAAAGCAATCCGGGATTTAAAAAATACTTTTATACGAAATACCCCGATTGGCAAGGTGATTACTCCACCGCTTATGAGAATTTAACAGAACACTTTAAGACGGCTAACCTGAAGGGGTTCGGCATCGACGAGCTCCCGCTGGCGGTTGCTGCGGCAGGAGCCGGCTACGCATATGTTCATCAGAATTTCAAAGGTCGTACACAGCATATCACTTCAATCTCCCATCTTCAGGATGGAAATACGATGGGAGTCGATGCTTTTACCCTGCGAAATCTCGAAGTCTTTAAATCCCTCTCTTCGCAGGGAACCCACGGCACTTTGATCAGTGTGCTGGATAAAACCATGACTGCAATGGGAAGTCGCCTGCTTAAAAAATGGTTGTGCCGCCCGCCTGCAGAGTCTAAACAGATACAACAGCGACTTGATAGAATAGAGGAGCTGGTCAACGAGCCTGAAATGGCCTCTGATCTCCGTAAGAAATTAAAGGAAACTGTTGATATTGACCGTGTCATTGCAAAACTCTCCACACGCCGGTCCACGCCCCGGGATATTCTTCAGCTGGGAAAAACCTTAAAACTGTTGCAGGAGCTCAAGCTAATATTCTCGACTGGAGAATCGGCTATCACGGATTTGCTGATACGGATGCGGGATGTCTCTGCAGTTTGGGAACGCATCTTGACAACGATCCAACCTGAGCCCCCTGTAAACCCATCAAAAGGCGGGTACATTGCCCCCGGGTTCTCGGAAGAATTGGATCAATATCGCAAATTATCAAAAAATGCCAGTGACTGGCTGGTGAAGTATCAGCTTGAAGAACAGAAAAAAACAGGCATCGGCAGTCTTAAAGTCGGATACAATAAGGTATTCGGATATTTTATCGAGGTTACCAAGACCCACACAGCCCGGGTTCCGGATGACTACATTCGTAAGCAAACCCTGGTGAATGCTGAGCGTTATTTTACGCCTGAATTGAAAGAATATGAAGAAAAGATCCTGAATGCTGATGATAAGATCAGACAACTGGAGAGCAGATACTTTCAGGAACTCGGTGACTTCATCCTCAAAAAAGCACAGGATATTCAATTCAACAGTCACATACTGGCCCGGCTGGATGTGGCGGCTGCCCTGGCTTTTGTAGCGCTGCAAAATGACTACACGCGGCCACAGATCAGCGTAGGAAACGAGCTCATACTTAAGAACAGCCGACACCCGGTAGTGGAAAAATTGCTGCCGCCTGGGACCCAATTCATTCCAAACGATCTTACGCTCGATTGTTCTGATAAACAAATCGGCATCATTACGGGGCCCAATATGGCGGGAAAAAGCACTTTTTTACGGCAGGTCGGCCTGATTGTGCTCATGGCGCAGACCGGCTCGTTTGTTCCGGCTGAATCAGCACAGATCGGTGTAGTGGATAAACTTTTTACGAGGGTCGGTGCCAGTGACAATCTGGCGGGGGGTGAATCTACTTTCCTGGTTGAGATGAATGAAACGGCTAATATTCTGAATAATGCCACCCCCAGCAGTCTTATCCTGCTGGATGAGATCGGCAGGGGAACTTCCACTTATGACGGGCTTTCCATTGCCTGGGCAGTTGTCGAATATTTACATAATAATCAAAAGATTGCCGCCAAAACACTTTTTGCCACTCATTATCACGAACTCCTGGAACTGGCAGATCAGTTACCCAGGGCTTTTAATTTGAATGTGGCCGTTAAAGAGTTTGGAAATCGTGTTATTTTTCTGAGAAAGATCATCTCCGGTGGTGCCGATAAAAGCTATGGCGTCCACGTGGCCGAAATGGCCGGTCTGCCAAAATCGGTTATCAAGCGGGCTCATACTATTCTTGGAAAGCTGACGCGCAAAGAAGATCAGCATCCGGCAGCCGAACTCGAAGTTCAACACAGCTTTCAGGTAGATCTGTTTGAAAAGCAGGAAATGGAGCTGCGTGATGACCTGGACAAGCTGGATGTAAATCAATTGACCCCTCTGGAAGCGCTGATGAAAATCGATGAACTCAAAAAAAAACACGGACTATGAGATCATGAAACAACTCTGGAAACTCGGTATAGTCTGCATACTGGCAGCGGCTGTAATTCTTCAGGCGTCCGATTTCGTCTCACATGGCGGCGAATTGTACGAATCAGCTGCTGATTCCCGGACCGCTGCCATGTCCGGGATTGCCGTCACCAGCGCTGCAGGGCCTGCAGGCATTTTCTCAAATCCGGCATTGCTTGCAGATACTTACAGCCAATCCGTTACAATCTCGTACCGGAGTCTGTTCGGAGGATTGGCCACTTCACAATTACTGGCATTCCCCATCAAAAAACTGCCTCGGGGAGTCCTGTCTTTCGGTCTCATCAACCGCAGCGTCAGGGATATCCCTGATACTCGCCGGGCCTTTCTCTTCGAGGATGGTGACGGACCCCATCTGGATTACAGCCAGATCACCTATTTCTCGCAGACAGAGACCGGCCTCATCATTTCCTATGCAGCCAGAATAAAAGGTAAATATAAGGTCGGAATCAACTTAAAGCCTGTATTCATCAGTATTGGCGATTATCATGCCTGGGGTCTGAGTCTGGATGCCGGGTATGTTGTAAATCCCAGTCCGCAGACCGCAGTAGGGCTTTTTTTGCAGGATGCCACTTCCATGCTCCTTAAATGGAATACGGGTACTCGGGAGATCGTTCCTCCCCGCATAGTCGCAGGCGGGCATTGGAATTATAAAAATTTCCTGATGACAGGTGCGTTATCCGCCAGATTCGGTGAATCTCTGCCCTCCGGTGGTTTCGCTGTGGCGGGGCAAGCGTTTGAATACAATCTTGGGATCGAAAGCCAACTGAACGATAACCTGTCGCTGCAGGGCGGGATTTCTGACTTAACTGCATTCACACTCGGGTTCAATCTCAAGAAAAAGTATTTGGAGATCAGTTATGCCTATCTGGCTTCGCCCGCCGGAACAGCACTGGGAGACAGCCACGAATTTGGTGTACTGTTCCATTTGGATCGGTTAAATGATATTGGTGGTTTATTTGAACCGTAAAACAAAAAAAATAAGTATCTTCGGGATATAGAATATTTTGTATATTTCCAGTTGCAATGAGGACGAAAAATGATAATTAGTATGACCGGTTATGGTAAATCTGTGGTCGGGAATGAAGAGCTTTCGATCACCGTCGAAGTTCGGTCGGTGAACAGCAGGTTTCTGGATTACTCTTCACGCTTACCTGGTTTTATGACACAATTTGACCATGTTGCGAATCGCCTGATAAAAAATAAGTGTGAACGCGGCCGGGTGACCTTAACTGTCAGCGTTGATTTTAACGGGTCACCGACCAGTATCCCGAAACTGAATGTCGAATTATTGGAAAAATATCGCGAGCTTGTCACCCATGCTGCGGAGCGAACCGGAAGCAAACCGGAAATTCCGCTGGAAACTTATCTGACTTTCCCTGAGGTCGTCAACCTGGAGTCAGGATTATCAGACGAAACACTGGAAGCCTTATTTTCCGAAGGTCTCGACAAGGCACTCAGTGAGCTTTGTGAAATGCGTAAAACTGAAGGTGATTTTCTAGCCGATGACCTTTTCCACCGGATCGAACACGTGACGGAAAGGGTCGATGAAGTATTGGAATTGGCACGGCTGCATCAGCCAAAGAGTGTGGAAAAGCTCAAAGACAGGGTTACGGAACTTATTGACGGGAATGAAGTAGACGAAAGCCGTCTTTATACTGAAATATCCATAATGAGCGGTAAAATTGACATTACGGAAGAGCTGACCCGTCTGAAAAGCCACATTGAATTATTCCGGAGTTACTTTGATTGTGACAGCTATGCCGGGAAAAAAATGAATTTTCTGCTGCAGGAGATGGGACGTGAGGTTAATACGATCGGCTCTAAAACCGATGTCCTGGAGATCCTCCACATTGCTGTAGATATTAAAAACGAACTTGAAAAAATAAGAGAACAGGTACAGAACATACTATGAGCAAAGGTTTATTAGTCGTACTGTCGGCTCCCTCAGGAACCGGGAAAAGTACTATTTGCCGTAAACTACTCGAACGAAACCCCGATTGGACCTTCTCGGTATCCGTCACAACGCGTCCCCAGAGAGAAGGTGAGGTTGACGGCGATGACTATATATTTATGGATGTTGACAAATTTGAGCACTACATCAAATTTGGGGATTTCGTCGAATGGGAGTGGGTTCACGGGAATAAATACGGCACCCTCATCGGCCCCCTGGAGGATGCACTGGATGAAAATAAACTCATGCTGCTGGACATCGATGTTAAAGGAGGCACTTCCATAATGGAAGAGTTCCCCGATGACACAATTTCTTTCTTTGTTGAACCTCCCGGGGATACGATCGCAGAGCAGCTGGAGGTTCTGGAAGAACGGCTGACCAAGCGCGGCAAAGAACCCCCCACCATCATAAAACGCAGAATTAAAAGATTCCAGATAGAGTTGGAATATAAAGACAAATTTGACCATCACGTCATCAATGATGACCTTGAGACCGTCGTAAACGAAATAGAATCAAAAATAAAAGAGGTTTATAAATGAGAATTCAAACCATACCTTTCAGTAAACTCGCCAAGCAGTCAGAAGACATCTACGAAGATGTGATGATCCCCGCCAAACGGGCCAAGCAGATCATCGATGAGCGGGTTGAACATCGTGAGCCATATGAAGAAGTTGCTGATGATGCCTACAATTTTTCAGATCTCGAACCCAACGAAAATTATGAAGAAAAAGAAAAGGCCATTGGCGTTGCACTTGAAGAATTTCTGAATGGTGAACTGGAATGGTCAGTATCGGAGAGTCACGAAGAACTATAGGAATCGCTGTGTCCCCTGTGGATGATTCTGTACGCCGTTACTTAAAGCAGACTCAGGAACTGTTCGGGGATACACTTTACCTTGATGGAACCGTTTCAATCCCGGAACAGATCAGTATGACCCCTGAACCAGCCATAAAACTTAGTGCATTCCACGAGCAGATAAGGCATTGCGAGAAATGCGCCCTGGGAAAAACACGCACAAACTTTGTCTTTGGGGACGGCAACGACAATGCGGATCTTGTGTTTGTTGGAGAAGCTCCGGGTAAACAGGAAGACCTGCTGGGTATTCCATTCGTTGGCCGGGCCGGGAAACTCCTGGACCGGATTCTGGAAGCCATCAATTTGAAGAGGTCTGATATTTATATTTGCAATGTTCTCAAATGCAGGCCGCCCAACAACCGGGACCCGCTGGCAGGTGAGATAGAGCTGTGTGAGCCCTATTTGCAAACCCAGCTGGAATTGATCAAACCCAAAGTGATCATCACGTTGGGGCGGGTAGCTGCAAAAACCCTCTTGAGACTGGACCTGCCTCTCGGACAGATGCGTAAGAATACTTACCTTTATCATGGGATAGACACGGTCGTGACCTACCATCCGGCTGCACTCCTGCGAAACCCGAATCTGAAAAAACCGGCCTGGGAAGATTTTCAAAGGATCAGGGACACCTACCTGATAGCTGCCGGATAATGGCCGAAACCCCTAAAAGCAACCTGAGGTTACCGCCCCACTCTGTTGAAGCAGAGCAGGCGGTTCTCGGCTGCATGATGCTTGAAGCCGAGACCGTCCCTAAGGTTTTGCACTTTCTGAAACCTGAGAGTTTTTACAAAAACGCCCACCTGAAGATCTTCGAAAGCATGCTGGTACTGTTCAATAAAAACCAGAATATTGATACGATCACGGTCATTGACCAACTGCAGAAGGACGATGCTCTCGAGGAAGTGGGTGGAGCTTATTATCTTACGGGACTGTCGAACGACGCCCCATCCGCGGAGAATGTTGAATATTATGCCAAAATCGTTCAGACGAAATATGTCCTGCGGTCCATTATCTCCGCTTCTATTGAAATGTCTGAGCTGGCCTACGAAGCAAGAGATGAAATAACTGACATTCTTGACCGTGTGGAGCAAAAGATATTCACGCTGTCAGAGCAATCTCTGCGGGGAGAATTTATCCCGGTTGACGACCTGCTGCACGACGTGCTGGATAAATTCGGTTCACGCAGAGAGGGTGACGTCATCGGGGTTCCATCCGGCATAACAGGGTTGGATGATCTACTTTCAGGATTTCAGGATTCTGACTTCATTGTGCTGGCGGGAAGGCCTTCGATGGGGAAAACCGCCCTCTCCCTCAGTATAGCCCGCAATATCGCCGTGGATTATAAAAAATCCGTCGGTTTCTTCAGTCTCGAGATGTCAAATACGCAGCTTACCGAGCGCCTGATAACTGCTGAAGCGCAAGTGGACAGTCACCTCGTCCGCACAGGGAAACTGCCCAAAAGGGAATGGCAGAAACTTTCCCGGGCAGCCGGTCCTTTATCAGAAGCGAAAATTTTCATTGACGACTCTCCGGGGCTGAACATCATGGAGATCCGGGCAAAGGCCAGGCGTCTTAAAGCGGAGCATCACATCGATATCCTGTTCGTTGACTATCTGCAGCTCATCAATGGAATCGGACGCGTGGAAAGCCGGCAGCAGGAAATTACAATGATCTCAAGATCTTTGAAGGCTCTGGCCAAGGAACTTAGTGTTCCGGTGGTGGGATTGTCCCAGCTTTCCCGGGCACCTGAAACCCGCACGGACCACCGGCCCATCATGTCAGACCTCCGGGAGAGCGGCTCGATTGAGCAGGATGCAGATGTGGTGCTGTTCATTTACCGCAAATACGTTTACACGCGTAATGAAGAAGACAAGGGAACCGGTGAGATCATCATCTCGAAGCACCGCAACGGACCCACAGGTGTAGTTCCCGTGGCCTTCGTTGATAAATATGCGAAATTCGCCAATCTCGATTACTTTGCAGAAGAATTTGAACAGGGGATACCAGGCTGATAAATGTGGGAATCTCTTAAAAAGATAAATCCCTTTGCGCTGGCCGAGTACCCGAAAGATTTTCGGGCTATTGTCCAGAATATCAATGAACCTCTGGACGAGGAAGCTTTCAACGCTCTCTGGCGGGCTTATCAGTTCGGAAATATCGCACACACCAATCAGCGGCGCAGTTCGGGCGAACCATATTTCACGCATTGCGTTAATGTGGGAGCTATACTGGCAGGCTGGAATCTGGACTACGATACAATCTCCGCCGGACTGTTGCATGATACTCTCGAAGATACCGATGTCACCAAGGAAGATCTGGCCCGGGAATTCAATTTCGATATTGCCGAACTGGTGGACGGCGTGACGAAGTTATCCGATATTAAATTCAACAGCCGTCAGGAACGACAGGCCGAGAATTTCATGAAGATGTTTCTTTCAGTGGCGAAGGACATCAGGGTCATCATTATCAAATTTGCCGATCGTCTGCACAATATGCGCACGATTAAGCATCTCCCACGCATCAAGCAGCATCGCATCGCCCTCGAAACCCGGGAAGTCTATGCGCCTCTGGCACACCGGCTGGGGATGGGGAATTTAAAACTAGAATTTGAAGACCGCTGTTTCGAGATCCTCGAAAACAAAGAATACAATGAGCTCCGCAAGCGGATCAAATCCTCCCGGGGCAGCCGTGAAAAATATATTCGGTATTTTTCGGCTCCGATAAAGAAACAGCTGGCAGAATATAATATCCATGCCGAGATCTATGGTCGGGCGAAACACAACTACTCCATTTACCGCAAAATGCAAAACAGGGGACTCCCCTTTGAAGAGATATACGACCTGCTGGCCATCCGTGTGATCGTGGATAAAATTGAAGAATGCTACGCTACTCTGGGTATTGTTCATCAAATCTATCACCCGATTCAGGAACGATTTAAAGATTATATCGCCACGCCTAAAATCAACGGTTATCGTTCCCTGCATACAACGGTCATCGCTGCCAACGGCAAAATGGTCGAAATTCAGATTCGTACCCATAAAATGAACGAAACGGCGGAAATTGGCGTGGCTGCACACTGGGCCTACAAGCGCCACGGATCTGTCAAGGTCAAAGATACTGAGATGAATCGACAGACCCGCTGGCTCAGAGAGTTGGTTGAAAACCTTCAAAGTGAAAATAAAGATCCGGGTGAATTTCTGAATTTATTGAAAATCGACCTGTTTCAGGAAGAGATCTTCGTATTCACACCCAAGGGAGATGTTGTCAAACTGAAGCTTGATTCAACGCCGGTGGACTTCGCCTATGAAGTTCACTCTCAAGTGGGATTTCATTGTACGGGAGCAAAGGTAAATGGTAAGATCGTCCCCCTGAATACACGCCTGCGGAATGGCGATACTATCGAGATCATCACATCCGGGTCTCATACTCCCAGTCATACCTGGCTGAAGTTTGTCCAGACGGCCAAGGCCAAAACCCATATTAAAAAGTGGATTAAGAAAGAACAATTTGAGAAGAGTATTAAACTGGGGGAAGAGATCGTTGAAAAAACCCTCCGCCGTCTCAAAAAAATATCCCTGCTGAAAGAGATTAAAGCCTCACCGCAGCAAATGGGATACAACACCATTGAGCAGCTCTACTCCGCCATCGGCAGCGGACAGATCACCGTCCGGGATCTCGTTGAAAAATACCTGCCCCCAAGTGCCGACGACAAACAGACTCTGGACACGGAGCTGCTGAACAAACAATTCCTGAATCGCGCCCGCAGTGCGGCCAAAGGTGTCAATGTTGGCGGGATCCGGGGTACATTACTTAATTTTGGTAAATGCTGTAATCCCATACCCGGCGACGAGATCGTTGGATACGTCACCCGTGGCAGGGGAGTTACCATCCATCGAAATACCTGCAGCAATCTGCCGGCCCCTGAAAATGAAGACCGCTTTATTGATGTAAAATGGAATACTACTAAAAATCAGTCTTTTATCTCCAGGATAAAGGTGGTCGCGGAAGACAGAAAACTGTTTTTGAGAGATGTTTCAGAATCCATCTCAAATTTGAACATTAACATTGTAAGTGTCGATATCCGAACCGATGAAGGAGTCGCAACCGGACTTTTCATTATTCAGGTCAGGGACAAACGGCAATTACACAGGCTTATTAGGAAAATAAGATTGATCCCAGGATTAATTTACTTAGAAAGGATATAAAAATGACAAAAACGTATACTAAAATGGATATCGTACGGATCGTATCCGAGAAACTGGACTTGTCTGAAGTCCGGGCAAAAGCCATGGTTGAGGCCGTGATCGAGACCATGACCAATATGCTCACCGAAGAGCGCAGCCGTACTCGTATTGAATTACGGAATTTTGGTGTATTTGAAATCAAACCCACTAAGGCCAAACCCCGCGCCCGTAATCCGAGAGCGAATGTGGAAGTTTATGTTCCTCCCCGGAGAAAAGTACACTTCAAAGCGGGCAAAATTCTGCGTGATGTTCTGAAGCAGGAATGGACTGAATAGCAACGGGGCGTATATTAGGAATTGACTTTGGGAACAGGCGGATCGGGTTGGCGGTTTCCGATCCGCTGGGGATTATCGCACAACCGCTTTTGGTCATTGACCAGAAGAAAACACCGGACTATGTTGCCGAATTACTGAAGGTGCTGCAGGATTTTAACATCCGGAAAATCGTTGTGGGGATGCCTCTTTCAATGAAAGGAACTGATTCCCAACAGACGAAGATCGTTCGCGATTTCATATCAGAACTCAATACCCAAACGGAGATTCCTATTGTTTCAGTTGATGAACGGCTGAGCTCAAGTACCGCCAGATCCCGTCTGATCACAAGAGGTGTCAGGACGGGTCATCATAAAGGTGAAATTGACAAAGCCGCCGCCTGCGTCATCCTGCAGGAATTTCTTGACACCCTTTAACAGCGATATTTGAACCTGCTACGGAGACATCTGCCGGAACTCTCATCCGGAGTTCTGATGGGATTGGCACAGCAGCCTCTGCATCTGGGCTTTTTGGCCTGGTTTGCGCTCATCCCGCTGCTATATCGACTGAACAGTCTTACATCTCTGAAAGCAGCAATAGGGCCGGCCTATCTTTGGGGATGCACATACACCCTGACAACTATTTTCTGGCTGGCTTTCAATATCGGAACTTCTCCGGTTGTCGGAGTACTCTCCATGTTGGGGTCTGTTGCGTTTCTCGGCCTTAATGCGGTTCTCGTTGTTGTGCTCTGGCACTTGACGGGCCGGAAGCTGTGGGTCTTCCCTCTGGTCTGGGTCAGTGTTGAGTATATCAGAACTTTCGGTACTCTGGGCTTTCCGTGGATCAGCCTCGCCAACACTCAAATTCCCTACCTGATACTCATCCAAAATGCGGAGATCACCGGTATTTACGGAATAAGCTTCTGGCTGGTGCTGCTGAATATTTTAGGATTTTCAGCCCTGACCAGCAGGCAATGGAAATACGGCCTTTACATTACGGCATTGTTCGGTCTTCCCTGGCTGTCGGGTTACCTGCTGCTGCCCGACAATACGGTACCGGAAGGTCCGGGCGTTTCAGTGGCGGTGGTGCAGCCCAACATCAAATTGTCCGATAAATGGGAAAAAGGCGCCACCCGTAAGATCGTAAAGGGATTGTTGGCTCAATCGCAGTCTGCAATTGAAGACAACACCGACCTGATCATCTGGCCCGAAACTGCCGTCCCGTCCTATTTGCTCAAAACAGACCGACGCTCGCTGCGTGACATTCGCCAGGCTCTGACAAACAGCACTTCCCAGCTCCTCACGGGTATCTCCCATTACGAGAGAGAGGATAATATCCTCTTTACCTATAATGCGGTGACACTACTGTCTAAAACAGGTGTCATAGGTCTGTATAAAAAAATTGCTCTGGTTCCCATGGCCGAGTATATTCCTTTGTCGGGGATTTTTCCCAAACTCAAGAAACTGAATTTCGGACAGGCGAATTTTGAAA
This sequence comes from FCB group bacterium, assembly GCA_013152375.1. GTDB lineage: Bacteria > Fidelibacterota > Marinisomatia > SCGC-AAA003-L08 > JACNLC01 > JAADGM01. The sequence continues at coordinate 40,037 of JAADGM010000040.1, forward strand.
GCGGTGAAGAGTTTACGACGTTTCCGTTAAATTCCTTTCGATTCAGCTCTGTGGTTTGTTTCGAAACGACCTTCCCTGCCCTGATCAGAAAGTTTGTCAATGCTGGTGCCCAGTTTATCATTGCCGTAGTGAATGACGGCTGGTACGAACATCCACCGGAGCCTCAGCAGCATGCCGCGCAATTTGTCTATCGTGCCATTGAAACCCGCAGACCCATGATCCGTTGTGCAAACACAGGTATCTCCATGGTCATTGACAGGACGGGGAACATCACCGATAAGCTTGAGTTGAACCGCAAAGCCGTTATTCGGACTGAGATATTCCCCGCCAGCGAAAGTACATTCTATTTGAGATTCGGGGACATCTTTGCACAGTTAATATTGGTTGGAACACTATTTTTCATGCTATTACATTTGATAAGGAAAAAATGAAATATTTCTTACTCATCATCTTCTTCATCGGACTCGCGCCGGCTCAAACGGACAATCCTAAACCGAAACATATCTTCCTGAAATCAGCCATTTTACCGGGCTGGGGAGAAATGTCGCTGCAGCAGAACCACCGGGCAAAAAACTTTTTCATTCGCGAGGGGCTGCTGTGGCTCACACTCTACGGAGCCAATAAACGTCATGACTGGTACCGGTCCGATTATCTGGCCTTCGGAGCGGAGCACGCCGGCGCCGACATGTCCGATAAAACGTACCAATATGTGGTGGATATGGGGAATTACGACAGTTATGACGACTTCATCGCTGCAAAGAACAGACAGCGGCAGATCGATCTGAAATATCCTGAAGGACAAGGGTATGAATGGGATTGGGATTCATCGGAAAACCGGATTAAATTTGATGATATGAGGATCAAAAGTGCCGGTGCCGATAAATTTGCAGCCTTCGTCGTGGCAGGTCTGGTTTTTCACAGGGTTGTTTCTTTAATCGACGTGCTTTACTTCCAGCGCAAAGCCGGGTATCTGTCACTTAACTCAGGCCTGATACCGGAGGGTAACGAGCGTTACACATTCGTGGTCAGTCTGAATTTTTAATCCGGTTTAGCCGTTTTTTCCCTTAAGCGCCCCGATTATTTCAGTTCTGGCAGAGACTGCTTTTTCCGACCACCATTCTCTGTAAAACCGCTGCATGGCATCCGCCCTATTGCTCTGTAAGTCTGAGTGGACGGCTTTACGACGAGCTTTTTTACGCTGCGCCCATCCCCCGTCTCCCGCCCACGCTCTGACCTTTTTACAAATCGTGGCAAGGTCTGTCTGAACGCAGATCTCAAAGGGACTGAAGACTGCGATTTGTTCCGGAGTGTAAAATTCGTGACGGCCGGTAATACGTTTTAAACAGTCCGGAAATGTATTTTTCAGGATCGCCAGCGGTACAGCCGGAAGGCTGAAGCCCAATTTGGCTTCGTTGAGCCCAATAGCATAGGGACCGGGTCTCAGCAATACCCTGTCTGCTCCGGCAGCAAGCAGAAATCCCCCGGCAACGGCGTGACCGTTGAGCAGAGCTGTCACAGGTCCTGGCCGGTCAACCAATTGCAGCAATAAATGTTGAAACTTTTCAATGAAGTTTTCGAATTCCGATTTACTGAGCGTCTCACAGTAGAGCAGATCAAGTCCCGCGGAAAAAAACTTTCCGTTGCCCATGAGCAGCAGAGGTTCGTCTGCATCAATTTGTGCGAGCCGGCTCGACAGAATTTCCAGTAATTCATTATCGATAGCATTGGCTCTGCGGTGATCCAGAATGAAGAGGGTTACACCATTGTTCTTCCCGAGTTTGACGGATGATTCCATTGACAAAATTACAGTGTGCGGGGTTGTTTGCGAAAGTGCGGATGCAGTAACTTTGCGCCGCTTTTTAACTATTAATTGCCCCGGTAGCTCAGTTGGATAGAGCAACGGACTTCTAATCCGTAGGTCACAGGTTCGAATCCTGTCCGGGGTACTAGTGAACCAGCATTGTTTTGTTGAAGAGCAAATATAGCATTAAGTTTCCCTGCCCGCCCCCAAAATAAATGTGCAGGCAAAAATACACGCCATGAATCATTTTTCAATCATTTTCGAATACAGGGTGATTTATGAAAACTTTTAATTCACACAAAAATATTTATACCGCTCACTTCCCTGCTTACTTCACTAAAAAGGCTTTTTGGGTTGACTGATAATCAGCTGCAACCATCCGCACAAGATAAATACCACTGACCAGATCAGAAGCATTCCATTGAATAGAATAACTGCCGGGATACATCCGGTCGTTTACTAATTCTGCAACCACTCTCCCCATCAGATCATAGACTTTAATGTCTACATCAGAAATTTCCGGCAACTGGAAAAGTATCCTCGTTATCGGGTTAAACGGGTTCGGATATGGGAGGTCTAGCGAAAATTCATCCGGTACCAGAAGCAAGGTAATATCATTGACCCAGTTCTCTATTATTTGAGATTCCGTTGGCAGGCTTTCATTCCCATGGATATCAGTGGCAGTAATATAATATTCTGCATATCCGTTGTCGGGCACATCTTCATCCGTATATTGCAATTCAATTGTATTCAGCAGCACCTCCCCTCCCCTGTATATCGTAATATATTGAAAGTCATCATCAACGGGATTATTCCAGGTGAGTTCCACAGTCGTATCAACAACGGCTGCGAGGAATCCAGTAGGGATGGCCGGAACAATATTATCCACTGAATAGCCTGATGCCGGGTCAGATATCCAAATGCCCTCATCCATGCCGGCGATGACGCGAAACTGAGTCATCCCATCAGACAATCCTGTGGAATCATGCAGTGTGGGAACTACAATTGTATAAAAGGACTCACCATATGCCAGATAGTATTCAACCCCAATCCATTGCGGCTCATCAAACCGTTCTATCTGATACACTTCATTTCGACTGGGTGCTGTGTCATCATACATGCTGGCAAAAAAGCTAAGATAAACCTGACCTCCCTGGTCCTCCGGTACATCCGTTATAACGGTAATAATAGGCATATCAGTTTCAACCGTAATATAATCAGATCTGGTGATCGTATCGAAATTAATCCCATCCGATATGGTCAGTGTAACAGTGAATCGCCCCGGATATTGGTATGTGAATACAGGATTCTGCTCATCTGAATCGGTTACACCATCATCGTCAAAATCCCATTCCCATGATGTGAGCGCACCGACTGAAGCATCCAGAAAATTAACTGTGAAGGGTACCAGGCCATTGGTCGGATCAGCCTCGAATACCGCCATAAGATCCCCTGATTGCCACGGATCAAACATGACCGGTCCTTTTGCCTGATTCTCATCATCATCATAAATATGCTCATCAATACTGACGGCATTATTGTAATCCCAGATATTAAAATATGCATTTACTGAATCTGCAGAATTATTATATACCTGAAATGCCCCTCCAGCGTTATTCTGAATTGTGTTCAACCCCTTATCTGCAGTATCATTTTCGCCAAGATTCGGTACGCCATTGTTACCAGAGATGTATATTCCATAGTCCGCATTATCTTCAATGAGGTTTCCACGGATGATGGATGTGCTGTTAAGGCAATAAATACCCTTACTATTATTATTCCTGAATGTACTGTTTGTAATATCGGGTGAACTATCTCTCGTATACAGGGCCGGGAAATAAGAATATTCGATGATACTGTTATTA
>JAADGM010000009.1:0-13436 GCA_013152375.1 FCB group bacterium
AGCCTACGCAGATATCCCCGGCGGGGCAATTAGCATCGGCCTCGCATTGTTCCGGCGGGTCAATATTACCGTCACCACAAACCGGCTGGACGCACTGACATGCATTACAGAAGAATCCTTGTGGACAATCGGAATTGAACTCACATTCTTCAGGAGGAGTCACCATGAAATCTCCGCAGTACGGAGGGTTGCACTGGCAATTGACGCAGACCTGCCCAAGTGGACAGTTGTCATCCGCTTCACACTGTTCAGCCGGTTGTACGATGCCATCGCCACACGTATCAGTTACGCACTGACAGTCAATACAGCTGCTGCCCGGTGCGCATTGATAGTCAAATTCACATTGTTCGAGAAATTGTACGACGCCATCGCCACAGTAGGGTATGTCCTGCGGATCATAACATAGGCAGTTCATACAAATCTCACCGCCGGGACAGTCCGTTGTATTCTCACAATCTTCAGGGAAGGTGACCACACCGTCACCGCAGACTGCTTCGGTACAGAAGCAACTTACACAATCCTCCCACGGTTGACAGTCCTGGCTCGTCTCGCAGTCTTCACCTGGGTCGAGATAGCCGTCACCACACACAATATCCCGACAGTTACAATCATCGCAAATCTGGTCAGAATTACATTCTGAATCCAATTCACAATCTTCCGGGGGTGTTATAGTTCCATCACCGCAAACTGCGTCGGTACAAATACAGTCTACGCAGCTCGCACCATCGGCACAGTCTGTATCTGATTCGCAAAGCTCCCATGGAAAATCTATAATGCCGTCACCACAGGTAATGTCTACACACATGCATTCATGACAGGCCTGCATAAAGCCACAGTCTGAATCGGACTCGCAAATCTCCCATGGAAAATCCACATAGCCGTCACCACAGGTAATATCTGCACATGTGCATTCATGACAGGCCTGCATCAAGCCACAGTCTGAATCGGACTCACATTGTTCAGGCAGATCAATAAAACCATCGCCACATTCGATGGGTTCACAGACACAATCATGACAGGCCAATCCATCATCACAACCAGTCAAGGAACAGTCTATATCTGTATGCTCGCAAATCCCTTCAGGTGCAATGCATTCATCCAAAGTACATGGATTATCATCGTCACATGATATAGGTTCGTAAACGCATAATCCCAAAACACAATAATCATCGGTACAAAGGTCATTGTCATCACATACCACAGGTGTGTGTGTACAATTGCCATTCATATCACAATCGTCAATCGTACATGGATCGTTATCATTACAGTCGATATCATCGTTCCAACAAGAACCGTCCTCACAATAGTCCTCAGTGCAGGGGTCTTCATCGTCGCAATCTATGGGAGTATTTGTACAATTACCCAGATCATCGCAGCTATCAATGGTACAAGGATCGGCATCATCGCAGTTAGGCACGTGTACGCATTCCCCCATGAAGCAAAAATCATCGGTACACAAATCTCCGTCCACACAATCGATGGGTGTGTAAACACAAACTCCCTCTGAACAAACATCAACCGTGCAGAGATCGTCGTCGTCACATTCCATAGGTGTATGAGTACAATTGCCCTGACCGTCGCAGTTGTCAACTGTACAGGGGTCACCGTCATCACAATCGATCTGAACATTATTGCAAGTACCGTCAACACAAATATCCGTTGTACATAAATTATTATCGTCGCATTCTTCATTCGTAAGGCAATCCAGACAAAAATCATATGTTTCCTCGCAGTACCCCTCGTCACAAGGCGGACTGCCAATAGTGCAATTACCACTTACACAATATTCTACACCGTTACAGAATTGATTGTCGTCACACTGGGCATTGGACGTACAGGCATCACAAGTATCTGTATCTTCATTGCATAGGCTGGGCGGGCAATCTAGATACCCGCTGTGACAGCTGCCGTTTTCGCAATACTCACTCCCGTTACAGTATAAGCCGTCATCGCAATCCGCATTTGACATACAGTCCGTACAGACATCGTTGATCTCATCACAGTAATTTGGACATGTATAACCTGCAAATTGGCAATTCCCATTTACGCATTCTTCGACATCACAGAATTGCCCGTCATCGCAATCTTCGTCTGTCGTACAGTTAGTACAAGTGTCACTACCCTCATCGCATAGATTTGCCGGACAGGGCGGGTCTGGATTAGTGCATGCCCCGTTAACACAAGCTTCGATACCATTGCAGAATAAGCCGTCGTCACAGTTTTCATCAGCTATACATTCGTCGCAATTATGCGTCTCCTCGTTGCAGAAACCCTCGAAGTACCCTGCAGTTTCGCAGGGGTCTACTCCCTGCTCACAATGGCCACCAATACATAGTTCAACACCATTACAATAGATACCGTCACTGCAGGCCAGGTCATTTGCGCATTCACATATATCGAGAGATTCATCGCAGTTTTCATTCTCAGTGCAGGGCGGCGAGCCGGAGGTGCAGGTGCCGTTTGTGCATAGTTCTGCACCGTTGCAGAATGCACCATCGTCGCAATCCGAGTCAAATTGACAATCTAAACAGCTATCCGTATCTTCATCGCAAACCTGATCATAACCGCAGGGTGTGAATCCTGCCGTACAGGATCCCTCAACACAGATTTCCGTGCCATTACAGAATAACCCATCGTCGCATTCCATTGGTGTGTTGCTGCAAATGCCGTCGGCCCCGCAACTGTCGGTAGTACAGGGATCTCCATCATCACAATCTAATTCCTGTACACATTCCACACAGCTATCCGTTTCTTCGCTGCAGGTTAGCGGTTCAGAACAGGGGGGTGAACCTTGTTGACAAGTACTCGCAATACACAGTTCCTCACCATTGCAGTAAAGACCATCACTACACGCGGCGTCAGTAAGACAGTAGCAATAATCCATGTCTTCGCCACAGCCCCATCCATCATCACAGGGAGGTGAGCCGTCTATACAGCTATTGTCGATGCAGGTTTCCGTGCCGTTGCACCACAAATCATCATCGCAGTCAGCATTGGTGAGACAGTCCACGCATAGCCCAATAATGGGGTCGCATATTTGATTCCCTATGCAGGTCACGGGCGTACCCGGTATACAATACCCTTCCTGACAGGTTTCAATCCCGTTGCAGGCATCCGAGTCGAGACAGTTCTCGTCTGATAAGCACTCCACACATTGATCCAATAAGTCATCACAAAATGGCGCATTTTGCGGACAATCCACCGGAGTTCCGGGCATACACTGATTTATGGAACAATATTCCGACCCATTACAGTACAATCCATCGTCACAGTCAGCGTCATAAAAACAATCAACACAGCCGCTCATTTCGGCGCAAACCTGGCCGGGGCAGGGATCTGACCCGGAAACACAGTTGCCATCTGTGCACAATTCCACACCATTACAGAACAATCCGTCGTCACATTCTGAATCATCCGTACAGCCCATGGAATTTCCGAAATTCAAATCCTGTCCTGAATTTGCAGATGTCCAGCTGTGTAAGCCCCCGGGCGGGAAAGTAGGTGTCGAGTTGACAGGCGGGACTTCCGTGACATCCAGACTTGTAAAGGTTCGCAGAGAGCGTCCGGGCTCAGGCGTTCCCTCAAGTGCCGCTGTTCTTAAATTCCTGGTCTCTTTTAAATCTTCAGGCAGCTCCCTGCCGCCCATACAAATTGTATATTCTTCCTCACAAATGCCATCCCAGCTATACTCGCAGCAATAGGGGTCAATCGAGATAGTATGAATATAGCAGAGATCATAGAGATCATAGGGTCCCAAACCCGATTCATAGGTTGCCACGCAGTCATTGGGATCTGTAGGCACTACATCGAAGCAGTAAAAGCCACTGGAATTTGTGGTAGTTGTGGCAAGGAGATTGCCCCCTCCGGGCTCATGGAGTTCTATCGTGACACCGGGGACACCGGATTCGCCGGGCTGGTCCCAGAGGCCGTCAGAGTTCTCATCACTCCATTTATAGCCCTGTATGGGGCAGATTATCGTACCATCATTATTCCCAAAGTCAAAATAAAAATAATTCCATTGGGCCTGAGTTACATCATGGCATTGATTCGTTGTCGCCGGAAAGGTTTGTGTCCAGCCGGACTGATTAACTTCACAGACAAAGACCTCAGGCGGGGGTGTCGAGGCAAAGGAATAAAAACCACTGGCATCCGTGACAGCTTCATCAATCACCGTTCCCAGGGGCCATTGGAGTTGAATGGTCCACCCCTGGAGCATGGGTTCCCAATCCCACGCGCCATTTGCATTGATATCACTGTATTTATAACCGGTGATCTCCCCCTGTCGATCAGAGTCTGCCAGGAGATTGTGCAGAACAAGTACCTGATCTGGTAAAAACAGGGCGCGTTCGTCTCCGTGAGCAACGAGATATTCGTCCTGTGAACTGTCATAGATCCGGAGCATCAGAAATGCACCAGAAGTGGGATAATCCCGCGTATTGTCCGAACCGTCATTTCCCATGACGGTCAATTCAGAGGTCATACTATCATTTGAGATTCCCACTGCTTCTCCCCGGTAAAACACCAGAATGCGATCATCCGGCGATAGGGCCGTGCCATCAATAGTGGCTGACTCAATTCTGATAACTGACTGGACCGACGAACCATAAACCGACAGCTCTGAGGGTAAGGAAGTTTGTCCGGCAAGGCAGATTAGATTGAGTAGCAGTGCGAAATAAAGGATTCTTTTCATAAGGTGACCTCCAACTAAATGATATGATCTAATTGATGGAATTATCAGCCTTTAGGGTTAGGGCATATCCTCAGGATTGCGTATAAATTTACATTTCACCTAAAGATATATGGTCTAAATTGATAACTCTCTCTCCAATACTCTGCTGGAAAATACACAATATATATTTTTTTACACAACAATTTTATAATTGGATAAACTGATGTGAGGGTATTATGGTCTCTGATTATCGGAAAGGGTTGATTCTATTCGCTCGGCGAGCTCTGCATACTCCCTTTCCATTACATTCTCCGGGGCTGATTTTGTGGAGTGGTTGATAAGATTGGCCAGATTTACGCTGAAGAAACTTACCGGCCCGCTGCTTTTTCTCTTCAGATCTATTTGCCTTTGAGTGCTGTCCGGGGGAGCCGTCTTGGGCTGAGACTGTTTTTCCCGTCCCAGTCTGACCGCATCGGCAAAATATTTTTGAGCTGACAGGAAGTCGGCTGTCCTCCAGTTTACATATCCCAACAGATAAGCCGCTTCAACACTTTTGAAATTTATTTTCAATGCGGTTTCCAAATACTTTTTTGCAGTATCCAGTTTACCCATGAGAATATAAACCCCACCCAATTTGAGCAATGTCCCCGATTCTTCCTTATTGATTTCGAGTGATTTTTTAAACTCTGCCTCAGCTTTTTCAAGTTCTAAGGGAGCATCCGGCACACCACAGGAATAAAGGGTTCCCAGCTGTACATGAGCGCGTTTGCTCAGTGGGTTCACTTGTGTCAGTTTTCTCCAGGCCCGGGCTGCCTTGTCAAACTCGCCCAGTTCAAAAAGAACATTTCCGGAATAATACAAGGCGTCTTTGTGTTCCGGTTCAAGTTCCAAGGCCTGACGATAAACTGAGGCAGCGGATCGCCAGTCGCCATTAAGACGAAAATCCGTTGCTTTGCGGTAAAAGTCCCAGAATTGTCTGATCTTTTCTCTTTCTCCTTCTGAGAACTGTGCATTCTTAAGATCAGACTCACTGTCGGGTGAGATTTCGGTTTTTGAAAAATGTATTAAAAAAAACAGCAGTAAAAACCCAATTGCCGTGATAAAAAAATAACGTTTCATAAATTTATAAGAACATTCAACGTGATTCGGTTATTGTCACAAGCCTGTCTGCACTTCCCCCGGGCAGTGACTGCTGACGTCCCCCGGGCCAGATCACTTTCAGTGAGTCGTAACGAACGGCGCTTCCCAGCCCAACCAATACTTCTCCAACGGCATTTTGCGATAAATACGAGGAACCGGACCCGACTTCCCGAAGATAAACCCTGCCGCCTGAATATACCTTTATCCTGGCACCCAGAGCAAAGCGATTACTTTCAACCCCCCGCAGGAGCAGTTTCAACCAGTGATTTTCAGTGGGAGCCGTGTTCTGCAGCAGCAGAGCGCGGCCTCCGTTGACCACCACGAAAACATCCGCATCACCATCATTATCATAATCCCCGACGGCCAGTCCCCGTCCGACTATTTTGTCTTCAAAAGCAGAGCCGCTGACGCTGCTCACGTCGAAATAGCCTTGTTGAGGATTTTTATTCCACAGTATCTGCAATTGCATGGGAATCAGAAGTTTTGGGTTGTCTTCAACCTGAAAAGTACTGCCATTACTAATGATCAAATCCAGAAATCCGTCATTATCAAAGTCACAAAGGGCGGTCCCCCAGCCGATATAATCCAGAGCGATCTGCCCCACTCCCTTTTGATCTGCGATATCTGTAAAATTCATAGGTGAACCGGCTTGGATGTCCGCTTCTGCATACTCGGTGTGCAGGTTGTTGTACAGGGCATTTTCCTGAGCGATCCAGTGAGTGACAAAAATATCCATGTCCGCATCCCCGTCCCAATCTCCCACGGCAAGTCCCATGGCCCCCCTGTAATCCGCCACCCAGGCTTCGTGACTGATATCCTGAAAAGTCCCGTCCCCGTTATTGTGATAGAGGACGTTGTCTGAGATGTCATTTGCCACATACAGATCAGGCCAGCCGTCTTCGTCAAAATCGCACCAGGCAGCGGAAAGGCTCCTCCCGGAAGGATTATCTACTCCGGCCCATTGCGCCTTTTCACTAAAGGTCCCATCACCGTTGTTGACAAAGAACAGATTTGCCTGCGGTTTATAGGTCGAAGGGTTCAGCGCTGCAGGAATAACGGAGTTGTACTGGCGTGTTTGCAGATTTTGGTTATCAGGATCAAAATTATATTTGACATATCCGCAGATATACAGATCGGGGTAGCCATCCAGGTTATAATCGCTCCAGGACGCACCTGACCAGAAGCCGGTTCTGCCGCCGATATGACTCAATTCAGACACGTTTGTGAAGGTCCCGTCCCGGTTATTTCGATACAAGATGATCTCTCCGTAGCTGGTAACCACAAGGTCCAGATACCCGTCATTGTTATAATCTCCCCAGGCGGCGCCCTGACCGCAGCCTCTGAAACCAACTCCCGCCTGACTCGTCACATCGGCAAAACTGCCGTTCCCCAGATTGCGATAGAGAACATTATGCGCCTTCGTGAGCTGCTCATCCTCGTCGGTTATCGTCAGGGGTCCCGACTCATTCACCACATACAGATCCAGCCAGCCGTCATTGTCGTAATCCCCCCAGGCGGCACCGGAGCCCATATCTTCAGGTAGCTGAATCGAACGTTCTCCCTGAAAGTGAATAAAATCTATCCCAGCGCTATGACTGACATCTTCAAACTTCCAATCTGGGTATCCGGAGGGCAGCTGACGCGTGAGAGCTTCATTAAGCCCTTCCATTTTTTCACCCGGAATATAGGGTGCCGGAGCCGGCTTTAAAATGATCACCAGCACTCCGAGCAGTATCAGAGTGCCGGTGATGGAGATCGTCAGGAGGATGCGTTTTTTACGACGGGAAAGGGATTTAATCAGGAACTACCGTCCTTCCGCCTCGGAATAATCGGGCCATTTCACATCAATTACGGCGTTGCTTTCAGAAATTGTCGTCACCGGAGAGGTCAGTCCGGAATCCTCACCGTAGAGAAAATTTAAAAGATATTGATCAATCTTACGGTACTGGAGTTTGGCCTCCACAAAGAGTTTCTGGTTTCCCTTATCGGGAACAGTAAACTGAAACGATTTATTAAGACCTTTATTCTCATCAGAAGCTGAAGCAGATCCCGGGCAGGTAAAAGTGTATTCAGCCATGTCCGAAAAACCCGGGAAAAGCGTGCGTTTATAGCGTACGCCAACCATTTCCCACAGATTATGCCGGTCGATAAGATTACCGCTTTCATCAACAGCTTCAGCCTTGAAGATGAATGACCCCGGCTGGATGAAATGGTTTTCATCCCGGGTACCAGATTCGAAGACAATGTCGCCGGCCTCATTTTTCACCAGAATTTCAATCCAGGCCTGGATGATGTCCAGGGGTCCCGTGGGGAAGTCATGACCGGTTTTATTGTTGGTGATGACCACTTGCAGATCAATGTCTGAACCCGCCTCTGCTTCAGTAGGAGAGTTAAGCTCAATGGGAACTGCAGGTCCCTGTACCCATTTATCCGCAATTTCGGGAATATCGACTTCGCCCCTGAGCCACTTTTCAATCATTTCCACTTGTTCCTCTCCCCCGTCGAGCTTCAGCAAAGTGGGCATCAACTGATTGGCGCCTAAAAAACGATGACTACGATGTTTTTTGTCACCGGGACTACGGTTATAATCCAGCTCATCGCCGCTCCCGGGTTCGCTGGAATCAGCGATCAGGGGCATATGGCACTCTCTGCATTCGATGGTTCTTGTGGGGTCACCGGAGTGATTCCAGCGGCTTTTACGCCAGTTGTCGTACTGATTCTGCAGCTGTACCCAACCCACCTTGTTGATCTCGGCATCGATGAACTGTTTGTGACAGGCGGCGCAGAACTCAGGACTTTTAAACAGGCGATGACTTAACGATTCAATATGCTGTTGGGGATAGGCCCGTATTAAAAAATCACTCAGTAATTTTCCGGACTTGCTGTCGGTCAGCTCATAAGCGTAACGAATGGGTTGAGTGATGACGTAATTAGCATTTCCTTTTATATCTGTCTCTTTGATGGCATGACAGACCAGACAGGACACTCCTTCCTGATAACCTGCCAGCGAAGTCAGATCCTCAACAAAGATATTTTTCGTTCCGGAGAATAGCGAGATGGGGTCGTGACAGCCTCCGCAATAGCGGGTGGATTCGTAGCCGTTCTGTTTGCCCATGACGGATTGAACTGTCTGAAAGGCTGCATCCAGAGCGGAATAACGGTGTGCGCTGGGCTGCCATTCGGCAACAATCTCTTCGTGACAACGTGTACTCCCGCAGGCGAGAGATCCTGATAGGGCTCTGGAATCGATGGCTTTGCCGTCGTTGGTTTTTGCCAGACTGGGAAGAAAAGGTTCATCTTCTCCATGGGTAAAGTTATAATCTTCCGGAAAGTTGTTATTAAAGTTGACGGGTTCATAGGCATAGGACCAAAGTGCAATCACGGCAATCGGCAAAATGGTTACGAGCACAGTTCCCCAGCCGAAAATTTTCTGTGCATCAAGCACTTTTGCCTGTTTTTCTTTATCTCTCGCTGCCCGAACCCGCAAAACAAGTGTGACAATATGGGGAAGCGTCAGAATTATGATCGCGAAAGTCGAGATCAGATGTGCCATGTCCCAGCCTTTGCCGATCCGCAATCCAAACACAGCCTGCCAGGTCAGTACGACACCTGAAATCGAGCAGATAACTGCTGCCCCCATGGCCAGATACCCGGTGAGTTTTACATGAGTCATGGCAGCTTTTCGATACAGCAGCCAGTGTCGTATCTGATACACAGTGAAGGGAATGATAAAGATCAGTCCCACCAAAGTATGGATCAGTACTGTAATTTGAAGGGGAATGCTGAAAGGCAGCAGGTAGATCCCCAGACCTGTCAGAGTTTCAAATATCAGCAATCCGGTTGTTAGTATGGCCAACTTTGCCTGCCACTCCCGGGCCGGGTCAATGCCGGTTTTGTTGTTTTGTAACTGCATGATGAATCTCCTCTTTTTTCCTGATCGGTTTACGAGGTCATTCCCCTGTTATACTGCCTGTATTGACCTCAATTTTAAGGTTCGCATACGGCTTTGGAATCCCGTGTGCCAATCTGCGGATCATCGCCGCAACGATATTGTTCCAAACAATACTATCTGATATATTACTTTATCTGTTATAATCTATCCTACAGTATTCTTATCAATAGCTCTTTCGGTAATTTTCTTTGAGTCTATGGAGACAACATCATGAACGAAAAATCGGTATCGATCTGTTCATCCAGATTCCTCACTTTCTCGACAAATTCCCGGGCCTCTGCGTCAGATTTCAACTGCAGGCGCTCTCTCAATCCTGCATTTCCCGGAAAGAGTTGTAATCCTTTCGCCCAAACTTCTTTTGCCCTGGGATAGCCGCCCCCTTTTGTCAGGGCATCTCCCAAGCCGACATAGGCCCGAACATAATATGCAGGGACTCCATCAGCCCCAGCATCCGCATCAAAATTAATACAGGTTTCTAAATCTTCAACGGCCATATCAGAATGCCTTAAGGCTCTGGGCCAGTGTAAATGGTTCATGCCCCTGGCATAAATTGCAGGCCACCAATCTGGATCCGCGTCCAGCAGGATATCCAGCTGGTCCAGTGATTTTCTGGCCAGGGTTCCCTTGCAGACAATGGCGGCCATTCCGCCGCATTGAGGAATTTTATCAATATAGGCCAGTGCAAGCTGCAGACGGGGATTTCTGACGGAAGGATATTCATCGGTTAATTTTTCAAAAAATTCTATGGACCGGTCAAATTGTCCAAGTTTTACACACTGAATACGGTACTTGCTGGAGAGGGTCAAATCCGAAATGTGTTTCCCGATATTCGCTTCAAATCCTGAGAGCAATTCGTCAATTTCTTCTTGCGGTAATACTACTTCGGGTTTTAGTCCGGCTGAATGGTCTTTGACGACGGCTCTGGTTTGAGGAATCAGAGTTGAAACATCTGCTAAATCCCATCTTTCGGTCACTTCGAGGAATTGGTTACCGCGCACATTATTCAAAACCTGAACCCGTCTTGACGGCCAGCGGATTTCGAGCGTATTGATGACAATATCATCCCCCAACCCGAAGAACAGCCTTCGGTCGGACTGGGCGGAATAACTGTTGCCGCCGTCCAACTCTCTGATCTGCCGTCCGCTGCTCGTGACCACGGTCACGCGCGTGCCGATGGCGTCCCGGTTAGAGCCGTTTTCAGGAAGACCGGTGAGCCGTAATCCCAGCCACTGCCCGTTGCCCCCCAGTTCATTGCGGTAAAAATCAGGCGGCATTCCCTGATTGGCAAGATAAACATCCAGATCACCGTCATTGTCATAGTCGAATAATACGATACCCCGGCCGTCACGCCTACTGGTGATGCCTGCTTTTTCAGCAATTTCGCTGAAACGGAGCATGCCCTCATTTCTGAAAAGCCTGGTGGCCTCATTTCCTGAGAAGCTGCGGTCCCCGATGCGCGGCCAGTTGAGAGCATCGGAAACATCCTGACCCGTGACCGTCCAGGATGCCAGATCGTACCAGTAGCTCTCCTCGCCGGCGGTTATAAACCCGTTGACCGTGAGTATATCCAGGTCACCGTCATTGTCCATATCAAAAAACTTTCCGCCCCAGCCCCAGCCGCCGTTTTGAGTTCCGGTCTCCAGCGAGATATCCATGAAGATTGGAATACCCTCGGCATCGGAAGCATCGTTATGCCAAAGCATATTCCCCTCTTTAAGATACTCGGCTGTGGTGATATTGGTCACATAAATATCAAGCCAGCCATCGTTATCTACGTCTCCGAATTCGGCATTCATCCCTTTTTTTGTATCTTCACCAAAGGCGTTTTCACTGATATTCCTGAAACCTCCCATGCCGTCATTGAGAAAGAGCTGGTCCGTTCCAAAATCATTGGCACAGTAGATATCCGGCCAGCCGTCATTGTTAATGTCCCCGTGGCCGACGCTCAGTGTCCAGCCGGGATCATCCAGTCCCAATTCTTTGGCCGTTTCAGAGAAAGTACCGTCCCCATTATTTCGGAACATAAAATTACGGCCTGCATTTCGTGCCTTTTCAAAACTGTCGTGCATGATCTTGGTCGTCGTAAGATGCCAGAGGTCCACAGGTTTAAAATAGTTCCCCACATACAGGTCAAGAAAACCGTCACCGTCGTAATCAACCCAAATCGCTGCATTCCCATTTGCCCAGGGAGACCCCGGCTTGCCGGACTCATCCACAAAAGCCCGGGAAGTGACATCCGTGAAACTTCCGTCCCCATTGTTATGAAAGAGAACATCCCGCCCCCACTTTACCACAAAGAGATCGAGATTGCCGTCGTTGTCATAGTCCCCCCAAATGCAGTCCATACTCGTCCCGGAGTCATCATTCAGATCGGCAACACCGCTGGCTTCAGCCACATCGACAAAAGTTCCCTCGCCGGTATTGCGGTAGAGATGATTGGGATATCCCTTGTGAGAATCCGTTACATAGAGATCCACCCAGCCGTCGTTGTCATAATCCCCGGCTGCGCCGGCTGCGCCCACGCTGGCCATCCAGGACATGATCCGGTCAATTTTAGGGTCTAAATACGGCTTGTGATGCACATGAGTAAAACCTGCTGCCTGAGTTATTTCAGTAAACGCGGTGGATGTGGCTGCTTTCTGCAGAGTGGTTACAGGTGCGGTGGTCGCTGACGACCCGAAAAAAACCGGGAACACTACGTAACCGACGATCCCAAAAATAACCAGGGCGGCGATTCCCGTTCCAATCCAGATTGATTTATGCATGCGAATCCTCAATTTTCTAATAGCCGGTGATAATTCTCGTATTCCATTTTTGCCTGTAAAGAGACTTCCCGTCATCATCATCGCTGAATTCCGGTGGATAATTTGCCATGCCGTGATATGGCAGCGGACCGATGGTGTTGGGATATGCGGTATAGAGGTCCATATCCTTGCAGTATCCGTCGGAATGGAGCACAAAGGTGCGGGTCCAGCCTTCCGGGAGAGCCGGCAGTTCTTCAGCCGAAAATTCCAGGGCAATTTCTTCTCCATGGCCCATGATGACAAATTCATCATCAACTGTTTCCAGCAGCTCACGAACATCCCCGAAGCGTGTATATTTCCCCGTCATATTTTTAAAAGGCACGCCGGTGTCAATACGCTGGTAATCGTAGAGCGTGGGATTCTTTCCATCGGGAGAATATTCACGGGGATATCCCAGTTGTCTCAATTCTGCCGCGACGGGCTGCAGGATGGTTCGTCTCAGTCCGGAATCACAAACATCGACACCGGCAAAGATCTGATCCCAGTAGATCTCCATATTAGTACGGATGCGCAATTTTCCGGATTTTTCCAGCGGCAGTCTCGAAATGTCCAGCGTCATCATCCGGGGCAGACCGGCGGGGAAGCCTGCTTCCTGAACAACGACCTGCCAGCCTCCGTGACCATCCGGCATTTCGATCGAAGGCGGCTGCAGGGTGATACCGGCCTGATAGGCGGCGAAATTGACATGTGAGTAGGTATATTCCACCCAGCCGTACAGATACAGCACCAGCTGGTCCTGTTTACCGATCGATTTCAGTTTATCCCCGAAGTCAAGTTCCACCCAGTGATCCTTTGCAAAACCCACAAATCTTGGATCCAGTGGAGGCGCAGCATAATCCCGGTCAATTTGCCTGAGCGCCATACTCATATC
>JAADGM010000009.1:13499-16433 GCA_013152375.1 FCB group bacterium
GTTGGAAATGGTGGTGAGCCGGTAAAACGCTCGTCAGGGTAGATTTCGTACGTCCCCGGATGATCATAGGCTATAAGATACAGCTGGTCAATGTAGGATACCTCCTCAAGCGGTTCGGCCACACTCAACAGATATCTTCCGCCCCTCGGCGAGATCTGATCCTTTGGAATCAGAATATCTTCAGTGGGATCGGGAGGACCGTAAAACCCCGGCTCAATGAAAAACCCAACACCACCGACTCCGAGGAAGTCCGTCACAAAGCTGAAGCGGTTGCCATCCCAGCTGAACAGCATGGGGCATGAAGAAGGCTTCTTTTCTATTTTTGTAACCTGCCAACGCTGGTCTGCGGCCACCTCACTTTCTGTCTGAAAGAGAGCATCCGGCCAGGTCAGTCGAACATAGTCCGCCCGGCTTTGACTGCCAAGTCCAAAGTGCAGCAGGACCGTTTGAGAACCTAAATATCCCGCCCCTCCTTGCAGGTTGGCTATCTGTAAAAGCCGGTCTGCTTTGCATTCGATGGCACAGCCGTTGGCGGCTGCATCAGGCCAGACCTCACCCACATCGCTTTTAACAACCGGCAGAACTTCCAGCCAATGTCGGTCAGGAGGCAGCTGCGTCTGCCACAGAGACGGCGAACCGGAAGCTTTTGTGATGAGGATCTCCAGTGAACCATTCCCGTCAAAATCAAAAGCCAGTGCGCCCCGGGCATCGGGGGAATCCCACGAAGTTCCCAGCGGCAAGGGCTCGGCAAAGTGTCCGGTACCATCATTAAGCAGGATCTCATTCTGTGTTTTTCCCAGCCGTGTGCTGCTCAGCAGAATGAGGTCCAGATCACCGTCAAGGTCGAGGTCACCCAGCAGACCGCCTGCAGTTGAAGTGATACTTTTAACACTTGTGCTGAACGCAGTATCTGCGGCGAAATAGTCTCGTGAGGTATGCAGCAACAGCTCCGGTGGTGCAGCTCCGCGTAATAAGAGAATATCTGCCAGGCCATTGTGGTCCACATCCCCCGGAAGGGCAGCTAATCCGGGTTCCCCATCCGCCAGCAGCGGCAGCTTATCGGTCATTTCCGTGAATTGTCCCACCCTGTCGTTATAAAATATGCGGTTAGGGGCTGAGTTGTTGATCAAATACAGGTCTTGGTCCCGATCATTATCCAGATCATAAAAAAGCACGGACATGGTGGATGCAGAGCCTCCGTCAACTCCGGCTGTTTTCGCAATATCTGTAAATGTACCGTCACCATTATTCCGCCATAAATTATTCGGCACGCCCTTAGATTCTTTTCGGCTGTCATCAATGGCACTGTAATTTGCAACATACAGATCAAGATCTCCGTCGTGGTCCGCATCTGCCCAGGCGGCACCCACACTCAAAACATTCCCGCCGCCGGTCTTTGTTTGCGGGGTAATATCCGTGAAGACCGTGTCAGAGTCATTACGGTAAAGACGATTGGGACCGGCACAGGTGAGATATAAGTCGGCGTCTCCGTCCTGATCATAATCACCGAAGAAGGCTCCAACAGCTCCCCGGCCATTGATACCGGAATTCTTAACTTCGGTAAATCTCCCCTCTGAAAACGCGAGGAGAATCCCATTCCCACTAGGTCCGCTCCCGGTGATATACAACAGAGTTGCCGAAAGGTCCTTTTTAAAGGCGAGGGTTAAACCGGGTCCGAACGCTCCGGCGTCAAACCGTGAGGCTTCACCCGGCAGTCCCGGTTTTCCCCTGGAAGTAAAGGTCAGTCCGGCAGTTCCTGCAACATCCCGGTAAGCCGGCAATTGTCCAGCCGACTGCTCCGGCGCAGCCACACCCAGAGTTCGTACGACTTCAGCATAACGCCCCATCTCTCCATATTTCATGCCGTAAACAACCCCGGCCCCGGCGGACTTGAGTTCGTGATAGCGCTTCAGGATTGTATTAGCGGCAGAACTCTCACCGGTCGTCTGCAACAGTTTGTTCAGTCGGTATAATGCGGCTTCATGATGGGGAATTTTCTCCAGGGTCTTTTCAAGGTGGGTTCTGGCTGCTTCCGGATTTTGTTCAATGATGAGAATTGCCAGCTGATAGTGGGCGTCTCCGTCATCAGGGTCGCTTTCCAGCACGTTTTCAAATTCCGTCTGCGCTTCAGAATATCGGTTCAGATGTTTATACAGCATTCCCAGCGAATAATGGGCATGAGGATTCCCGGGGTCACGTTCTATCACCCACTTTAATTCCTTTTCGGCGTTCTGCAGATCCATTTCATTTTGCGTGTTGAGCAAAGCAATACCCAGATTCAGGTGACCTGCGATCAAGCCCGGTGCCTTTGCGGTGACCTGCCTGAAGGCAGTTGCAGCGTCTGACGCTTTGTACTGGTCCATGAGCGAGACACCTTTATTAAAAGGGCCCGTTATTTCTGCTATAACATCCGGAGCAACGGATTGCGGGACTTTTGCGGGTTCTGCATTTTTTTGCACATTTACCTTACCGGAAGCACTCTGACTTTTGCACGAGAAAAGCAATAGCAGTATAACTGCCGACAACCTGATGAAATTAGAATTAATCATTTTGCATAAGAAAAAGCCTGATCCGAAACGATGTGAGTAGTTATAGCTTTCAGGACCGACCTTGTCACTGGAGAATCCATGCCGGATTATGCTGAACAGAATTTACAGAGATAACAAAATTGCAACAGAGTCCCAAAAACCAGTCAAATCCATTTTCCGTTAGATATCAATGGATTCTATCTTTTGCCATATTAATTTAATACACTTTTTCAGGACAGGCAAATATATAAATAGAAGTGACGTAGTTACTCCCGGTATAAATGGAGATTTACTATGCATAAGCAAGCAGTTATTCGGTCAGCCTTCACTGATGCGGTTCCCCTGTTTCCTTTCGTTCCGGCAGACGCGCGTATCGATGCAGGATGTGATAACCGGATTATGTTTA
>JAADGM010000050.1 GCA_013152375.1 FCB group bacterium
TTCAGCCAGCTATAAGATGCCAAATGCTGTTCAAAGCGTAAAGAAAAAGCCGTATAAGATTTTTCAGCCGCCTGCAGATATTCAGCATAACTGAGATTCAAAATGAGATTTGTAGTATTTTTAAGCGATATAACAGGGCTGTAGATAAATCTGAGTTCAGGTTTAAAAATTCCGCTGTCAAATGTATCAGTCCCCCGCGGCAGCAGGCCGTCAGTCACAGCAGAAGCTTTTTCAAGTGTTGAGAACTTTAAAAGATTGTCATCGTATCCCATTCCCATTGTCGCCCTGAAATAGATGGGAACGACCAGCCTTTCTTTTAGGGTCTGACTGAAAAGGGGCATCAGGAACAGAAATGCAAGCAGACTGAATTTCATCGGAAATCGGTCATTTTTTGGTTTCATCGATCGAATATTTGAGACATCTCACGAATACCGTCTTACCTTCGTTGAGAAATTGGAGTGTATATTGATGCCTCCCTGTCTGTAGCTCCAGATCGAAAGAACGCCACTTCCCTGGAACGAGGGACTTTTCTTCTTCGATGGCACTTTGCTCTGATTTCTCCGTGGTAAAGAAATAGGTTCCGATTTCCAGTTCATCCCGCAGCAGTCTCAGACGATAAGGTTCTTCATTCGTCATCCAATCCTCAAAAGCCAGGCGGGAGATCACTTCGAGACGACCGGGTCCTTCGAGCTCTAATGTCATGGAACTGCCGCCATCTAATTTGAAGTACCGGATGATTTTATCCTGCACAAGAATATGGTCCGGAAGTTGATCCGTGATGGGGGTCACGAAAGTACTGCCGCTGCGGATATCCGGTGTCGCCTTCACCAGCATCCTTACCAAAATCGGGTTATTTTTCCTGTCAGCAGGAGCGAGAGTTGCCACATGTTCACCGCTTGGAATACTGAAAAGATAGCTGCCCGAGACCGTGTAGGCATGTCCCGGATGGCGAGGTGATGTGACAGACCTGGATTTCTTTTTTGAAAATGATATATAAACAGAATCCGACCCGTCGATGATGAGATAAAACGCGTAATCGTTATTCCCTGATATTTTTTGCGGTACGGCTTTGCGGGCAATAATTTCAAGTTTCATCGGTCCCCTGAGTTGATAGTGCAGGGGCGTGTCCTGAAGCTGATAATAGGTCCGTCGTTTATCGCCGATAGTGAGGACTTCTTTTTTCTCCCTTTCTGTAGGAGAGACCGCCCTGCCGCTCAGGACAGCGGCGCACAAAATTATTCCAATAAGACTATAAAATAGATTCCGGTTCATAGGTCTCGGTTCTTTTTAAAATTTGTCGATGACTGTAAATGCCCACACCCGTGACCGCCCCCGCTGCAAACAACAGGGCCAGCAGGGTAATCCAGAAATTATATTCTCTGACGGAGTAGAGCTTACCCTGCCCGATTTCCGGCGTGGGGATTGGAGCAAGGGGCAGATTATATTTTTCAGAAATTTTTCTGATATTCAGCAAATGAATGACGGGCACGCCGCTGCGGGCAAATTCCCTGAGGACGCTGGATCCTCCCAGAGAAGACAGTCTCTGGGGGTCAGACAGACCCGTGGGGATCAATTTCGCATTGATACTGGGGCCGACGCTGGCTGCACCTCCTCCAATGTTAATAAAGGCTGAATATCGGGAGATTGGCGCCGCCGATTGATAGAGCTCAAGGCGTTTTGCGATACTTGAAGAGAGGTCAGGTTCGTCGATGAGAGTGACACCGTTACGGCGAATGGCATCACGGATCAATTCACGACCGCGGACGCTTACACCCTTTCCCGTGTCCCCTTTTCCGCCGACTGAGGCAGCCATCGATTTAAACGGGAAAATTCCTGCTGTATTTAAAACTGTCTCCATGTCCAACCATGTAAAATAGGGGTCGGTAGCGCCCCACTGTGACGCCCCTACGGAGCTGATAATAATCGGTTTCAAACCCAGAACGGCGCAGGCCGAAAAAGCGGCAAGATTAGCACCGGGCATGGATGCCGTAAACGAGAGAGCAACTCTGTCACCCCGTTTTACACCCGCTGAAATGAGCAGGTCAACCATTACCGCGGCAAAATTCGGATTCAATGTTGTAAGTTTGTAATCAAGGTTTCCCTGATCTGTCGTGATCAGGCTGAATTGCGGTCCGATGAGAGCGGTTTCATTGGGATCATTTTCCGAATCCACAAAGACTCCCTTCCCACCCATTCTGAATTCTTTCAATGTCGCCATTGCGCGGGACATCAACTGAGATGCCTGAATTTTATCATCATAGCCCCGGGCCTTATGAATCACCGTGATCTTCGAAGCCACCGCAAATACAAGCAAATTGAACACCGCCAGGATGACCAAAGTACTCGTCTTCTGTATGGCCGGCCTAAACATTCGGCAACTCCATTCCAATAGTCATCAGAAATAATTGTACGATAGTAGCCGTAATCAGAATGACGCTCAGCGTCCGCACTACGCCCTGTCGGTCCATCCAACTGGCAATCAGACCCGGAATGATATTTCCGATTACCGCCAGATTAAGACCGTTGTCCGGGAAAATCAGATAGAGTTTTGAAGCATATCCCAGGAAAAATCCCAGTAAAAGGCTTAAAACCAACCGGCGCTTCCCGTAAATCAACATCACCTTCGCGATTCCCTGTACGATGATAAATACTACGAGAGAGATCCCAAAAGTACTCAGAATGCGAATCGGATCATGCAGATAAATGGCGATATACCCGGGAACGATGACACCGCCGGCGGTGACACCCAATGTCTCTGTAAAGACCAGGCTCAGTACAATCCCCAGGCCTACGGCAATCTCAACCATTAACTCGGTACCCCTTTAATTTGTGTACAAATTCATCACCCCACCCAACGATATTCCCAATCCCGAAGATAAACTGATCGTCGAGTTCTTTGAGAAAATCAAGCACATCATCCGTGGTTGCGGACCAGGGGAATAATTTCACCTCCATGCCCGGTTCTTCGGTCAGTTGTGCTAAATTACCTGGCAGGTTCTCCCCCCTGATGATCGTCAGCTCGGGTTTGATCTCATCGGAAATCAAATCGAACATCTGACGGGTGCGGCTGCGCCTGTCGGGCCGGGCATTTAAAAAAACGCACACTTTTCTCCCCTCGGCCTTGCCGGCTACCAGACGCCAGATCTTGGTGGTTGATTCCGGATCATTTGCGGCAAAAGCGCTGACAAACTGGTTCTTGTTTTCACCAAACTGTAAATTCCAGAGTACCAGGGCACCCGGATCGGGTTTTGCGGATATCATCCCTTCCAGGGCTGTTTTTTCTTCCACACCTGCAAGAGTGCACACTTTCAGTGCTAAGGCCACATTTTCGGCGTGTTCAAGATAGGGAAACCGATTCATATAGGCATCCGTAATCTTCTCATCGGTCACTTCAAAAAAATCTGTGTTTCGGTCACGGGCGATTTCACTCAGCTGCCCCGCATGTGTATGCTCTGAGGTCACCATGATTCCGCCATAGGGCACTGTATTCCCCAGTGAATTGCAAATATCTTCCATGCGGGGACCCATTTCATCAATATGGTCAGGACGGACGTTGGTGATGACGCCGATAGTTGAACGAACCATCTTATGCTCGGCAACCCACTGGTACTGCGGCATAACTGCCATACATTCAAAAACCACCACATCCGGCTTCTGTCGGGCAAAAGCCCTGATGAGTTTGACCTGTTCACCGATGGAAGCAGACCTGAGTCGGTGGATCACTTTGTCATTTCCGTTTTCATCGATAACCCTGGGTGCGGAGCCTGTTGTTTTTGCAAGAGTTTTCAATCCACCCGCCCTCAGGCCGGCTGCAACCAGGCGGGTAACACTTGATTTCCCTCTGGAACCGTTGATATGGATCCGCACCGGCAGCTGTGCCAGAGCCCGCTGATGCAACAAGCTTTCCCGATAGCCGATCAGGAGTAAAAACAGAAGCATCAATGTGAGACTGAATAGTACCATATTGCTGAAAATCACCTTAAATTATTTTATAAAAAAACCCTGATAATTCAGCCATATCAGGGCAAATTGATTCATCGAATTGTTGCTTATCACCTCAATTGCCGGACATTGACTATAAAATAAGAATTTCAGCCTGGTAGTTTCATTTAAGTAAATGCCCGAAAACAGATTAGAATTAATACTTTTCGTAATGAGTTACCCTAAAAAAGTAGAAGGTTGTCCCCATATCTATCTAATTGTTCTTTGTATCAAAATGTAAGGTGCTTTTCGGACTGTGGAACCCGCGCGGAAGATGACATCCACCGCCGGATGCCGGCAGATTAATTATCAGACTGCCGGGTATGTTGCCGGTTTAAATCTGGAATTTAAGAAAAAATCGATTGGATTAACTGTCACGATGAAAATTTTAATACTTGATCCTTTTTTTTCCGGATCTCACAAAAGTTGGGCGGAAGACTATGCCCGCTTCAGTTCTCATGAAGTACAAACGCTCACGCTGCCTGGTAAATTCTGGAAATGGCGCATGCATGGCGGTGCCGTTACACTCGCCCGACGCTTTAATGCTGGCAGCTTTTGCCCTGACCTGCTGCTCTTTACGGATATGCTGGATGTCAGTACTTTTCTGGCCCTGACCCGAAAGAGAACAGCAGGAATTCCCACAGCGCTATATTTTCACGAAAATCAGCTCACCTACCCCGTATCTCAAAGAGATTCTGATCTGCTGCAGAACCGGGACCGGCATTACGGCTTTATCAATTTTGCGTCGGCTCTGGCTTGTGACACAATCTATTTTAATTCTGATTTTCACAGGCTGTCCTTTTTTACGACCCTGCGGAAAGTTCACCTACAGTACCCGGATTTCAGAGAACTTGAATCCATATCGATGCTGGAAAAACGCAGCCGGACTTTGTATCTGGGTCTGGATTTAAAGAAATTTGATGAAATTAAGATCAACGCAACCCATGAGACACCCCTGCTGCTGTGGAATCACCGTTGGGAATATGATAAAAATCCCGATGATTTCTTCCGGGTTCTGGATGCGTTAATTCATCGGGGAATGAAGTTTGAACTCGTAATCCTCGGAGAAAATTCCGGAAACCCGCCGGCCTCAATCCAAAACGCCAGAGCCAAATACGGAAGCCGGATTCTACACATCGGTTACCTCAAAGATATTCATGACTACGGGAAATGGCTCTGGAAAGCAGACATCCTCCCTGTTACTTCCCTACAGGATTTTTTTGGTATCAGCATAATGGAAGCGGTGTACTGTAACTGCACCCCTGTACTGCCCCGAAGGCTCAGTTATCCCGAAGTATTTGCGGATTTGGAAGGGGACGGTCTTTTCTATAATACCGTATCAGAACTTACGGAAATACTTGTAAAACTGCTTTCCGCTGAAGAATTATCTGACTATTCAGCCATCGCAGCCAGATTTGACTGGGAAAAGATGGCTCCTCTGTACGACCAAATATTTTCTGATCTGTCTTAGGTCCGTCACTCAGAGATAAGGTGTTTTTCCATTTTGTAATGTTGGATGCTGTCAAACAGGATATACGTTTTTTCCACGACCTCGTAGCCAAGACGTCTGTAGAATTCAACGGCATAGTCCCTTGAATTGAGGATTATCGTTCTGGCGCCCTTTTCAAGCGCATCCGACTCCAGAGCGGAGATAAGTTTCCGTCCAATCCCCATCTTCTGATAGGCTTTATCGACAGCCATATACCGTATCTGGCCTTCGGAGGCTGAATTCAAATGCAGACGCCCCACACCGACAACTTTCTCCGGTTCAAGAACTGCCATGTAATGACTGGCGGTTCTGTCATCGTCATCGCGCTCAGAGCCCACAGGCATCTGCCAGGGTTCTCTCAGCACCTGCCAGCGCAAATTGTAATAAAGTTTAAATTCGGCTTTTGTAGCGGGTTGTTTGATTATAATTTTCATTCGATCCCCCGGGTCACCACCACACCTGCCTACCGTTTTCCCAGGTGAAAATACGCTCCTCCCTGCGCGAGTCCTTCTCAACCAGCCAATACAAACGGTCCCCCGGAACCTCTTTAAAGATCAACGGGTCTGACCCGGCCTGCTGTTCACCGACATCGGTCCACCCATCATTCCAGTATTTTAAAATGTAGGTTTTCCCCTCATTTAAAGCAACGATGTCGCGGGCCTCGGTGGCCGCTTCAAATTTCACACGGGTTGTTGAAATGAGCTGCAAATCAACCGGCGCAGAACTTGAACCGTCGAGGGGTATGATCTGACCCTCTGTGGTCAGTATGAAGGGTGCATCCGCCGGAAGTAACTCCTCATGAACGTAAAACATGGGAAGATAAGCGATACCGGTGCCCATATCGGTGAACGTGACGGCGCTTCCCTCAAGTTTACCCCAGTGAATGGCCTGCCACTCACCGGAATTAAAAACGCAGAGATAGGCAAAACGAGTGCTGTCCGGAATTTGCCGGGACAGGTTCAGGGTGACGTCAGCCGTTTCCGTATATTCACCGGTAACGTCTGCGTAATAGCTCCCCGAAAGCCACCTTGGGGCAGATTCCCATTCCAGCAGCCTGGAGGCCAGATTGTCCGTTTGGCGTGAATAGGTTTTTCGGTAAGCCTTCGCCAGTTTACCAAACAATACATAGTGCCCGGGATTTGCCTCACAGCCCATGAAGGGAACGGCTTTTCCCTCCGGTGAGAGGATGGCATTCCAGGCATGGTTATTTCCGATATTTGCCCAATAGGGCGTATAATCACTGGTCACGGGCAATCCGTTGGCCCGCATGGCGTAGATGGCCAGGTTGGTCATGTCCTCACAGCGTCCCCGACCGGTAGTCCGCATCTCGTCCAGCCCCTGATCTGTCGGATGCCGGTAGTAACGGGGGTCGAACTTAAACCATTGCTTTAGGTCATCATTGATATACTCCGCTGCGGCAATCGGATCATCAGCTTTATTGCCGTTTAATGGAATATCCCGGTAACGGTCCAAAAACCACTGCCGGAATTTCTCCACCGGTTCATTACTGCCCCGATATGGGAGAATCAACTCACAAAAAGTTTCAAAGGAAAGCTTCTGTGCCCAGCTTTTCTCCTGCCAAACCTGAAAAGCGAGCTCTATATTTTCGATGAGCAGATCTGCCGTGATCGTTGTTAAATCCGGGGAGAGTGTCTTCCGGGCATAATGCAGCTCTCCATATTCCACTTCCATGGTATCCATGGCCGCCACCATGGCATCATAATCTGTATAATCGAGGACATCGAATTGAATTTCTACATCATTTGAATCAAAAATACCAAATTCAACATAACTGTGTTCGTCCATATTACGGATGAGAAAATTCAATGCCGCCAGCTGCAGCGAATCACCTTTATGGGAAAAATAGATAAGCGCCTTCCGTAATTCCTGCCGGTTCGAACCGGCCTTTTCATAATTCTCGGCAATCGTATCGGTAATTGTAAAGCAGGTACAGGATACTGCCAGGAAAACAACAGGCAGTAATAAATATAATTTTGATTTCATCATTTTTCCTGATATCGGTAGTAGTTTTTCTTGCAGTTCCGACGGCTTCCGGGTTTCACCAATGGGATGAAGCTCCTTGTCTTACCGGGCTACCATAGAGGGATTTTTCCCCTGCTTAACCGAACATTCTTCCCAGTAATAACACCAATTGCAGAGCAGGGATTCCCGGGGATAGAAATTCCCGTTGTCCTGAGAGAGTTTAATGATTTTATCTACGGCGCGAATCGTTTTATTCTTGAAGCCTTCAATTGCCTCTTTGTCGTGAACGATCCTGACCTCATTGCCGTTGCGCAGAAAATGCCAGATGAGAATAACCTCATCAACGGGCTCAAAGTTGCTTTCAACCGCCATCTGGTAGAGAGCCAGCTGGAGGTCATTACGGGCGGCACGGTCTGTTTTGGGGTGTTTTCCCGTTTTATAATCATGGATGACCCACTGACCCTCTCTGGGATTATCAAGCCGGTCGATGACCCCTCTGAATTTGTAGGTTCCATTAATTGTGAATTCCAGTTCAAGTTCGGTGCCTTTCACGGCTTCTTCAAAGACTGGTCCGTATTTATTATAATAATTTGCCAGACAGCGCTTCCCGATAGTGTAATATTCATCCGTCGTACTCCTGGTGTTGGCAATGAAAATCCGGTCATGCCAGGCTTTAAGCCAGATCTCATCATACTTCTTACAGATGCTGTCAAAAGTCATATAGGGTTTTTTAATGTTCCGGGGCTGGTAGATCCACTCCAGGGTTGCGTGAACACACTTGCCCATGAAGGCTTCAAGACTCTCATCACCCTTACGGATACCATCGATGTAAAGGATTTTATAATGTTCGCGGCACATTTTAAAGGTGCTAAGCTGGGAGTAGGAAAAATGATTATTCGTGGATAACATTAAAGCAGCTCAATTGACTTCGCGGATCATACGATAATCCCCGAACCCGTCATTCAGGAATATAAAACGCTTATTTGATTGATAATACCATATCTGATATGACCGGCCGTAGCCGTCCGTCCCGGAGTTTTCCACCTTGGCGGGCTTCCCGTACTGAATGTAAATCCGGCCCTGATCTGAACGCCAGCCTTCCGTGAGGACACCAAAATTATTATTGGCGTATTCCACCCTCGTATAAAACTGATCCATAAGCTCATTAAATTCAGTCCCCGGCGAAGGATCCCGGGCTTTCCAGTAATCGATGAGATACAGCCTCTGTTCATTGGGTTTCATGCGTTTTAGCTGCTGGTAGTCGGCATAGGGTAAGATCACCGACATCCACTTTGTGGATTCTTCAATATCCCCGATATACCGGTCTAACATATCCCTGTGAATCGCCACATCGAATTCTTTTTGATGCTCACCGCTCATGACTTTAATAGTGAGGGCTCCCGACCATTGTTCTCTTAACGGAATGGCAAAAAGATAAACCTGCGCTCCGATATTTTCAACTGCCGCCGCTCCGGTCGTAAGAGTTGAGTCATCCTGAATGATGCTGTAGCGAACCTGCAGATCTTCGGCGTTTTGCAGCGGAGAGAGCTGAAATTTGCAGAAGACCGTATCGGCATCGGACAGTACAGAACCCACATTTACAAAATGGCCGTTGTGCCGCACCAGCGGAATAATGTCGCTCCAGTATTCCAGAGGTTCGACCTCATAAGTTTTGTGCAATTTCCAACTGTGTTTGCTGTCTTTGTCTCTGATGATGACAGAGAATTCATAGGTACCTCCGGGCAGTGTAAAGGCCGCATACGCAATATGATTCAATTTCGGATCCCGGGTATCCTCGTAGTAGTCCAGTCCAATATTTTCAGTCCAGGTTTTTTGAGAAACTTGTTTTTTTGTCCCGGGGTCCACGATGGCGAGAGAATACTCAACCTTGGCGTGAAAGGAGGTGTCCGCCTTGAAAAACACGAGATTCTGATTGGGTATTTTGATCCAGACCGTCACTTGAATTTGATCGGGATCAGCCGCAAAGCTTGTATTAAACCACATTTCGGGTTTTTGGAATTTAATCCGATGGCTTTCCTCTTTTAAGGTCGCGGAACATCCCAAGATCAGGACAATCGCTCCGAGCCATGCTATTTTATTTATCAACCTGATAGTATTTACTCCATTTGAAAAAGGCCACACCCCCGTCAGTTCCGAACCAGACCCATTGGTCGTCACAGCCAACAGTGAAAATTTTACTGCCGGGTATACCGTCAAATTTATTGTAAACTCTTTTAAAAGCCGTGTCATATTTCATCAATACGACCTGTTCACTCTCGTTTATCCAGAGATAAGGACCAAAATTGTCATAATTAAAGACTTCATCCGCATAAACAATGCTCTCACCGGAGTCCGGCTCAACCTCCCAGAGATACCCATCTGAGGCAAATATGAGGCTGTCATTTACAGTGACGTAGCGCATTTGTCTGGTGGACAGGGTCTGCCATTTATTATCGGCGGCATTCAGTCTGTAAAGACCAATCTCCGAGCCAACATAAAGATAACCATCAAAAGTTTTGAGAGTATAGATCTGAACATTTTTAAATTTTTTGAAAAGATGTTCCGTATCCGGTATGACGGTGGGATAGGCCAATGAGATCTCATTAACCCCCAATGCGGTTGCCACATACAGATTGTCACCGAAGACTGCCAGATCCCAAATTGCAGGGTCGTTCAGGTCATTCTTCAGGAAAGTCCACTCCCGGCGGTTGATATCGAGAATGAGCAGCCCTGACAGGGTTCCTAAAAACAAAGTGTCACGATAGCGAAGCATACAGTTTATATTCGTATCTTTGATATCGGTATCTTCGTTGAGGTAATAATAAACCCAACTATCCTCAAGCTCTCTCCAGCGGGTTAAAAAGACCTTGCTCACTGGAAAAATTGTTCCTTCACGTTTAAAGGGACTGTCGGAAAACCACCAGTTATTTGCTTCATCTTTGTATATATCAGTTATGTTCTGCTGGGCAACTCCCATGGCAATCTTTGTCAGCCGACGAGAAGCATAGGATGCATAATAAACCTCTCCGGCATCAGTACCAAAATAGATATTTTCACGACTGTCGATAAATTTAACGGTAGGGAGTACACGGTAGTTGAGCAGAGGGCGCTGGGTCCCGGTCACAGGTTCATCTCCCTCTTCAATGACGAAATTGTAAAAGTCGAGGGCCTGTTTTTTCTGATTAAAACGTGATGCATCCCACTTAATGAACGCCGCATCCGGATGTTCTGCAGAATCAATTTTCGCCCCGGTAACAGCATCCAAAGCAATCAGATATCCATTGGAGTTTATCCAGATATAATTGTCCGAACTGCCGATGGCATCCACCTCCCAGACTGCCGGATCATACAAACCCCTGCGCCAGTAAGATTCATTGGAGGCTCGCAGAAATATTCCCCTGTCGGTTACTGCCCAGAGAATATCCGTGTTGTAATCATAGAACAGGTGCTGTATTTTGTCCTCCTGCAGTTGATCAGATAAATAGGAATCAAAACGTAGAGTGGCATCTGTTTTATCATAGGTGAATATCCCGTTATCAGCGGCAAAATACAATTCATCATAGGTTTCGGTAATGGCATTAATGGCTCCAGGGGAAATAAGTACCCACCAGTCACCCTCATCGTAATTGAAATTCTGGGAAAAAACGGTTCCGCCAAGGGTTATGATGATCAGTAAGATTCGGGACATCACTGCTGTTATTCCCGATACAGGAGACTGTGCCCGGTCATTTCATCAGGCTTTGACAACCCCAGATAATCCAGAATTGTGGGGGCAATATCAGAAAGCTTTCCCTCGCCCTTCAGTCTAAGACCGCCGGAGGGTGCTTTCATCACGAAGGGTACCGGCAGGGTTGTGTGTGCGGTGTGGGGCATGCCTGTCAGCGGATCTTTCATCAGTTCAAGATTCCCGTGATCCGCCGTTAAAAAGAGAGCCGCCTGCTTTTCCTCCGTCATTTTAAGGATCCGGCCGACATTTTTATCGACCGTTTCAATGGCCCGGACAGCAGCCGGCAGGATGCCGGTATGTCCCACCATGTCCGGATTTGCAAAATTCAGGATAATGGCCTCATAACGGTCTTCAGCCATGGCATCAAGAACCTTTTCGGTGACCTGATCCGCATTCATCTCCGGTTGGAGATCGTAGGTGGCAACTTTTGGAGAAGGGATGAGCAGGCGCTCCTCTCCAGCGAATTTTCGTTCTTCTCCCCCGTTGAAGAAATAGGTCACATGGGCATATTTTTCTGTCTCCGCGATGCGCAGTTGACGATAGCCGGCTCGGGAGAGAACTTCGGGAAAAATATGAGTTAATTTTTCAGGCGGAAATAAAACCGGGAAGCTGAAATCTTCCTGATAGCGGGTCATGCTGACGTAGTGCAGTTTCATTGGCTGGTTAGTGAAAGCTTTAAAGCCCGGTTCTGTAAAAGCGCGGGAGAGCTCACGCATTCTGTCTGCCCGATAGTTGAAGGCCAACAGGCCGTCTCCGGGTTTTACAATGCTTAGGGGGTCAATCAGACGCGGTGTGATAAATTCATCTGTTTCGCCCTTTTCGTAGGCAGCCTGTATAGCTGTTACCGGATCGGCGAAAACGGGGGCATTCCCTTCACATAGCATGCGGTAAGCCCGCTCAACCCTATCCCAGCGATTGTCCCGATCCATGGCGTAATAGCGCCCGCATACCGAGGCGATACGACCTGCGCCCAGCTTATGCAGTATCTTTTGAAATCTCCGCAGGTACCGGATACCGCTGTCCGGAGGAGTATCCCGGCCGTCTGTAACAGCATGGATGGCAATTTTTCCAAGACCATAGTCCCGGGCGGCCCGTACCAGATATTCCAAGTGGTCAATGTGACTGTGCACCCCGCCATCACTGAAGAGTCCTAATAAATGCAGTGTGGCATCCTTGCCGGATACAGCATCAAATAAGGTTAGCAGGACGGGATTGGTCTTCAACGTGTCATCTTTCAGGCTGTCATTGATACGGACAAGGTCCTGCCGGACGATGCGCCCGGCACCGATATTCATGTGCCCAACCTCCGAATTGCCCATGACCCCCTGAGGCAGCCCCACAGCTTCGCCGGATGTTTGCAGGGGTACCATGGGATAATGTGTCAGGAGATCATCCAGTACGGGCGTGTCTGCCAGACGGGCGGCATTGTTTTCCCGCTCCGCCCTCAACCCGTAACCATCAAGGATCAACAGTATAAACTTCAGCATCTTATTCTAATCCGTCAGTCATAAATTGATGAAATTTAGAGCTAATGGCCTATACCGATTGAACGATGTTTTAAAATGATACAAATAATCAATGCTGTAAACGAAAGTCCCGAGATTGGAGTCCGGTCCATACCCTTTACAGGGATACCAAGATTATGCACCGCACAAGTTTGCAATGAGCATGATAACGCCTGTAGAGACAACTGACAGCCTAAAATTCCTCCTTTAAAATCATAGCTGCGGGTACTCTTTTAATAAGATATGGAATTCTCTGAGTGGCTATAAGATTCTGTACTTTAAAACCGGACAGGATGGAAATAGAAGTGAACCTCATATGTCAGTTTCATTAGTACATTACATTAATTATCAATTGTTCAATGCTATTTCAGAGACGACTATACTAATTTCGATTCCCAACTAATACAATAGCGCTTCCCAATCCTGAAAGCTGTTTCCCCGGAAACACAATAATATCATCCTTAATGTCAAATTTAGTTATTTCACCAAAATAAAAATTGTAATTGTCTGCAAGGTAA